>JASJGT010000231.1:0-9027 GCA_033791405.1 Desulfuromusa sp. | reverse complement strand
AAGTTAAAATCCATCTTTCCAATGCCCAACTCACTGTAAATATTAACCATTCAATACCTAACGACCTCCCTTGTCGGTTTTTCTTACACAAAAGGGCCAGATGAAATAAATAATCCGGCCCTTTTGTGTAAAGTTTTCCGACAGGGGAGGTCGTTAGGTATTGAATGGTTAATATTTACAGTGAGTTGGGCATTGGAGAAATGGGTTTAACTTCATTAAATGCATGTACATAGCTGTTTTTGTAATAGTTTTTTTGAATGCCATCCTTTGTTTTACGTAATCTTTCTATTTTTTTACCTTTTGGCTCTTTTCTTGCTTTTAACAATAGCAGGATATCTAACTCGGAGGAAAAAAGATGAAAAAACTAAATCAAGTTATGATTTTTTTGGCGGTATTGATGCTGCTTACTGTTGGGCAAGCATTTGCTTACCCAATTGAAACAGATGATAGTGTCTATTTATTAACGTCAACTACTGGTGCCGCTAACGGCGATTTTCGCGTCTATGAACAAAATGTAGCAGGAATACAGTTTCAGACTTTCTGCATTGAAAAAAATGTTCACTTTACTCCTAATGTAACTTATAGGGCCTCCATTGATGCAACCATAATGGACACGGGGGAGACTCTGCACAATGGAACCAAATACCTCTACTGGAATTTTTATCAGGGGACATTGTCTGGTTTCAGCGGTTCTAAGTCTGATGTGACTGCGCTTCAGGAAGCTTTCTGGATGCTTCAGGGTGATATGGACGTTGCTACTAATGCATTTTATACAGATGCTACCGCTGAAGATCATATGAATTTGGGAGCTAGTTATGATGTCATGGTTATGAATCTTTGGGATGTGAAAGGAAATGCTTACCAGTCTCAGTTGGTAGCTAACGCCCCCGTTCCAGAACCAGCAACCATGGTTCTCTTGGGTTCCGGTCTTATCGGCCTGGCTCTCTATAGAAGAAGAATGAAGAAGTAATCTTTCAGAAAAATATTCAGCCAAAAGGCAGAGCCATTTAAGTGGCTCTGCCTTTTTTAATTGTATTTGTCTTTGCAGTGGACACAAAAAAGCCACCCATCAAGAAACAATTACGGGTGGCTTACAATTTGTATTTTATCGTCGAAAGAAATCAGGAAACTGGCAGCGGTGCTTCGGTAAAACTCTGAATAAAGACTTCCAGCTTACTTAATTGTTCATCTGTTAATTCCTTGAAGATGATACTTCCACGACGAACAGGTATTAGATTGTTTTGTAGTCGGTAGTCGGAAATTGCGTTGATCGGGAGATCATCGACAACCAACTTATAATCATGATAGAGGCTGATCTTCGTGATCTCT
This sequence comes from Desulfuromusa sp., assembly GCA_033791405.1. Lineage (GTDB taxonomy): Bacteria > Desulfobacterota > Desulfuromonadia > Desulfuromonadales > Geopsychrobacteraceae > Desulfuromusa. The sequence continues at coordinate 7,698 of JASJGT010000231.1, read as the reverse complement.
GAACGCTTCAGTTTTTTTCCAAGATAGCGGAAAGACAGCCCCCCTTCGCTGATGTCCACAATATGATAGGGAAGTGATTCCGGACCTTGATTGATCAGAACTAAAGCACGATCCATTGCTTTAAAGCGTTGATAGGATCGAACTGGGCTGTATTGAACTCGACCTTCCATTTAGACACTCCTGTGGAATAAACCAGAGTTCCCCTCACCAAGAATAAAATGACATCATAAAAAATTAGTCACCTAATGCTGTTCACTATCTCATGTTTGATAAGTATTAGCAAATTATATACCTTCCTGAATGTTTTTAACGCAGTTGAACTCTTCCCTTTATCAGTTTTGTGGCTAACTACCTGTGATATATCTACTTTATGTGCAATAATGAGGGAATCATCTTTAAATCTTTTGAGTAACTTATTCTCAATTAATACATACTCAAGTGATTATTGTGCGTATGTCGGATTTCTTTACAGATGGGTTTAGTCGCCTGTTTAGATTATTCTGTCCTTTGTTTCTGGCTCTTTTTCTTGCCGTCACTGTGATATATTTCTGTGTTAACGCAGGCTAGGGTAGCATCGCACGCTATTGACAATAGATGAAATAATACTGAATCATCCGTTACGATTGGCTCAACGAGACACGCGATGGAAAATTTACGTGGCACAAAAATGTATATTCTATGGTTCCTGGCTCTGGTTGCTTCGACACTCTTATTTGTTGGCGGCCCTGACTATGAATCGCTGCGCAGTTTCCGGTATGTTTGGGGTATAGGGCACCTGTTCTGTTTTGCCCTTTGGGCTTATCTCTATGTCGATTGGCGCTCAAATCAGCCCTTTATGCGGCAGATGATTGAAGTTACGATTCTCATATTTATTATTGGCGGGCTCACCGAGTTAATTCAATCCCAAATTGGACGGGAAGCAACCTGGCAGGATTTGGGCAATGATCTTATCGGTGGATTACTGGGAGTAGCTTTTTTTTCCCAATCAAGAAAAACTATTTCCCCTTGGCAATTAAAGTTTCTACAAACCCCTATTCTCCTTATGTTTTTTTGGAGCCTTCTTCCTGTTGCTAAGGTTCTTATTGATGATGTCATCGCGTTGCGACAATTTCCACTTCTATCAGGCTTTGAAACTTCTTTGGAAGGGAGCCGCTGGAGTGGCAGTGCAAGGCGTGATATTGAAAATACTATTTATTTTAGTGGCGATTCATCACTGCGGATCAAATTAACAACACAGCGGTATTCAGGAATTGGTCTTAAAGATTTTCCGAGAAATTGGAGCGCTTACAGCTCCGTAGGCTTACAGGTATTCAATCCAGATCAGGAGCCTTTGCTGCTTCATTTCAGGATTCATGACAGACTTCATTCTGCCCATAAAAATGCCTATCGGGATCGCTTCAATGCCAGCTTTGAAATTAAGCCAGGCTGGAACCAGCTGCAGATACCTTTGGCCAAGGTGGCTCATGCCCCTAAAGATCGTTTGCTTGATTTGACCCACGTTGCTGGGATGGGAGTGTTTGTTGGAAAACTTGACCATCCCAGAACAATTTACCTTGATGATGTGAAACTCTTTCCTTAAAAATCGGTTCCTGTTCAACATTGACAAGTGCTTGGGATGGTCTTAAGATCCCAGCGTTTCAGCCAATGGTCTGAGTTGAAAAATATTTGTATTGATAGAGAGGTTCAAGATGAAAGTTTTGATCACCGATGAAATTTCCGAGAGTGGTTTGTTACCTCTCAATGAAGATCCACGTATTCAAGTCGATAAAAAGTTGGGCCTGTCAATTTCAGAATTGCACAGAATCATTGGCGATTATGAGGCGATTATTACCCGGAGTGGAACTCTGGTTGATAAAGCGCTGCTTGATCATGCACATAAATTGAAAATAGTTGCCCGAGCCGGAGTAGGGATCGATAATGTTGATGTCGATGCTGCTAGCAGCAAAGGGATCATTGTGGTCAATGCTCCTTATGGCAACGTCAACTCGGCAGCAGAACACACCATGGCGCTGATACTCTCTCTCTGTCGGAACGTGCCGGTTGCCAATAGCAGCCTGAAAAGTGGTGATTGGCAACGTGCTCCCTTCACCGGGCGTGAGCTAAAAGGGAAAACAGTTGGCATTGTTGGTCTAGGTAAAGTTGGTGGCCGGGTTGCACGACGTTGCCGAGTCTTTGAGGCAGAGGTGATTACCTATGATCCCTATATTTCTGAAAAACGAGCTGACGATTTTGGCGTCAAACTACTGCCGTTGGAAGATATTATCCGTTTCTCTGATATTATTACTGTCCATACTCCGCTTAACGAAGAAACCCGAGATCTGCTTTCAGCCGAGAGTTTCAAGGGGATGCAGGATGGGGTGATCATCATCAACTGTGCTCGAGGGGGCATCGTTAACGAAGCGGCGATGCTTGAAGCCCTGGAAGGTGATAAGTGCTCTGGAGCGGCATTTGATGTCTGGAGTAAGGAACCACCAACAACGGATATCTTGAAAAAATTGATCGCTCATCCGAACATGCTGGTCACACCACATTTGGGAGCAAATACCTTTGAAGCACAGAAAAATGTTGCAGTTGATGTCAGTAAAGAGATTGTGGACTATATTGATGGCCGCCCTTTGACCAACGCAGTGAATATTCCACGTTTTGATCCGGATCAGATGGAGCATATGAAACCATTTATGCAGCTGGTTTCCATCCTGGGTGATTTTATCTCGCAATTGGCTCCGCCAAATCCGAATAAAATCACCTTTACTTACAACGGCAAACTGGCACGTTTTGACTGTGCTCCGTTAAGTGTCTGTGGTTTGGCGGCATTGCTTGATCATTGTTCGGATCAGGATGTCAACATGGTCAATGCTAGCCTGGTTGCCAGGGAGATGGGGATTGAGGTTGAATCGATCCGTTCAACCGAAACCGATTCATTTTCCAGCCTGATTACTTTAACCCTGAAGAGTGCCAAAGGGAGTCGAACAATTGCTGGAACTTTGTTCGAGGGAACCCCGAAGATTGTCAAAATGCGCAATTTCGCCATCGACTTTCGGCCTGAAAATCATATGTTGGTGATAAGTTATCAGGATCGCCCCGGTTTAATTGGTAAGATTGGGACAATTCTTGGTGAGGCAAATGTCAATATTGGCAACATGAGTCTTGGTCGGCAGGAAAAAGCAGGGGAGGCGATGGTGGTCTTTTCGGTCGATTCACCGGTGGATGAAGAAACCCTACAGAAGGTCGGCGAGGCGGTAAACGCCCAATTTATCAAAGCGGTGCATCTCAATCAGGTGTAAGCAGGATGAATCAATGTGCCTGTTTGTCATATTCTGGTCATATCGGGCAGGCACATCTTACTCTTCAATGAACAATGGGAGCCCACAGGGTGGAATAATACCGCGCTCCTCGGCGCGACTGAGTAAGCAATTGACCGCTTTAACCCCTTCATCTCCCAAGTCAAGAGAGAAACTATTGACATAGAGTTCAATGTGGCTGCTGATAACATTGTTATCCAGCTCTTGAGCATGTTGTTTGATATAATCCTGTGGCTCTTGTGGATGTGCATAACCATATTCGATGCTCTGGCGCAAAGCTGCATCGATTTTTTTGATCAATCTTGCCCCAAGGTTTCTTTTCGCCAGGATCCCCCCCAGCGGAATCGGATAGCCACTCTCTTTTTCCCACCATTGGCCAAGATCCAGAATCCGTTTTAATCCATACTGCTGATAAGTAAAACGTGATTCATGGATGATGACACCCGCATCGACTTGTCCTTGTTTGACTGCGTCCATGATTTGATTGAAAGGGAGAATCAACACATCTTCATAGCCGTCAGAGTAGAGCTGTAATAGCAGATTGGCTGTGGTGAGCTGCCCAGGAATAGCAATTTTTTTTCCGCGTAGCTTCGCCATTGAAGTATTCTCGGTTGCAATAATCAGGGGTCCACAACCTCTTCCGAGTGCGCCGCCGCTGCGTAATAATACGTAGTTTTCACGTAGATGACCGAGAGCGTGATACGATATTTTGGTTAGATCGAGTTGACCTTTCAGCGCCAGTTGATTGAGGGTTTCAACATCTTCAAGCTGTTCGATAAATTTGACTTCTGGACAGGGAACTTTCCCGTGAATCAGTCCATAAAAAATAAATGTATCGTTAGGGCAGGGTGAATAGCCCAGGCTCAATTGTCGCATTGTTCTCTCATCATTTTATTCGGATGGCCAGTTTTCAAGTAGCTCTAAAATTCCTAATTGAGCCGCTTCTGTGCCACGAGAAATATCCCATTGCTGCGGATCACGGGTTCCGGTTGGGTTGGAAATGCCACGCAGCTCCAATAGCGGGACTTTGAATTCAGCACAGACCTGCGCCGCTGCTGCCCCTTCCATATTTTCACAAATGCCCCCGGTGCGTTGTTGTAATTCAGTACTCAGGTCGGGGTAACCACTACAGCGATTGACTGTTACAAATGCTCCACAGACCGCATTTGTAAGGATCTCCTGCGCCCACTTGAGTAGGTCTGGATTGAGAGGGATTGATTGTTGAATGATGGGTGCAAGCTGAGGATCCTGTGGCAGGTTGAGTTGATCCAACGGAATGAATTTATCCGCCGTAGCGACACCCAGATCACCGTAAATTTCTGTCTCAGCCAAGGCTAAATCTCCTAGCTGAAGACCACTGTTTGGGTAGCTACCGCCACAACCACAGAGCAACACCGCTTCTGGTGTGTATTCGCTTAACAGGCGGGTGAGTTGTATAGCCATGTTGACCTGGCCGACTCCTCCGTGACTCAGAAGTATGTTTTGTCCTTGGCATGTTCCAGAGAAAATCTGGACTGATCCACCGTGGAGGATTTGCATGTTGCGAATATTTTTACGCAGAAGATTTGTTTCCAATGGGGACGCGGCGAGAATTAATAACATATTAGCGCTTGAACCAACCATGACGAATCAAATCACGACGTAAGTCACTCCCTTGATTTCGCACCATCCCATGATACCAGAATTGTTTTTGACTTAGTTTTGTCTCAGTTGGTGAATCGAGCCGTTTACGCCGATCAATAAGAATTTTTTTAAATATGTCGTCCGGTTCAGAAACAATCGAAATGATTTTATCTGCCAACAGTTGTGGTGCCATTTCTATCACCAGTTGAATTGTGTCACGGATGATGAGTCCCTGTTTGTACTCCCAGAGGTCGCCATCAAAAGTATCTTCACATTCGCTGACAAAGTCACTCCAATCGAGAAGAAGCCCGCCAAATTCAACTTCAGATAGCTCATGATTTGGTAGCTTCGACTTGAACAATTTTTCAATCTGTTCCTGTTCTTTTCGGGTCAGGAAAAAAGAGAGTCCCTCTTCAACCTGGTACATTTCCAACTGTTCAATGATTTCTTTGCAAAAGATTGTTGCATCAAGTTCGTTGTGAGCAAAAGAGCGCAGCGGTTTAGGGAGTGCATTTGCTGGGAGCCCAATTAGAGATAGGTGGTCGTGTCCAAAATCTGCAGGGAGGACTAACTGATCATTGTATGGAATTTGATGCTGATGGAGAAAGTTGCTTAAGCGGAGATGATTATCGGTAAAGAAGGTCAGCACTTTTTCCTCAGAAAAGAAAAATTCCAATCCCTTGCGGTTATTTGCTATGCCGAATCCAACAAAACCATCGTGGATCATTCGGCTGATATAGGGCGCAATATTTCTCAGAATATAATTGGTTGGGAGATAAGGAGAATAAAAAACCAAAGGGATGGGTCGCTTGTTTTCTCCACTTGGTCGTGAAATCAGTGATTCTTCCGGGTAGTATTCAAGGATAAAAAATGATTCATCAGCTAAGAAACGGGAAAAATGGTCAAAAAGTAATTCTATTTTGCTGACATTAGCCATAGCTGTGAAGCGGTAGGCATTTGCGCAATCCTCCAACAGTGAATATTCAAAGCCTTCAAGCTGGGGAGTGGTTTTATTATTGTTCTGCCAGCGGCGGATCCCCGCAGGTAGTTCAAGCCAATGTGTCAAGTCAGATCCTTTCCTCAGGAATGGCTTATTTGCTCATCCATCATTTACAGGATGGTGCGAACATTAATGAAATAAGTAGTGTATTTTTCAGGACAAGTCAACTAAATGGAGGGTTTACTTTTCACTAAGATGAGATTTTTTTAAAAATATATGATTAACTTCTTGATATGAGACTTTTTAAATGATATACAGAAGCGTTGATTTTATCTTTTAAAAGGAGCTTTACATGCTTGGTCCTCAGTCCTCTCTGGTCATGTACGATGAAGAGTACCAGCGGATTCTTTTATTGTTGGAAAGATTGCTGCGTGAGTCAAATTCAAAAGTTATTTTTCTGGTAGACAAAAATGGTCAACTGATTGCGGCAACGGGTGAAACTGCAAATCTCGATACAACCAGTCTTGCTTCTCTGACGGCAGGGAATATTGCCGCTACAGGTGGTTTGGCTAAATTAATCGGGGAAAAAGAATTTTCAATTCTGTTTCACGAGGGCGAAAAGGATAATATTCATATTTCCATTATTGGTGGACGAGTGATCCTTGTGGTGATTTTTGATCAGCGCAGTTCCCTCGGTTTAGTGCGTTTGCGGGTGAAAAAAGCCAGCAACGAACTGGCCCTTGTCCTTGAAGATCTGGTGAGTAAAACGGAGCAGGAATCTATCTCAAGTAGCACTCCCAGCCCATTCGCTGAGATTACAGACGACGATATTGACAATCTTTTCAACTAATCGGGGTTTACCAGATGTCTTTTATAAATTACGCTTCACGAGAGATTAATTGTAAGATTGTTTACTATGGCCCTGGGCTCTGCGGGAAAACCACCAACCTTCAGTATATTTATCAAAAGACCGCAGAAGAATCCAAAGGGAAGATGATTTCTTTGGCCACAGAGACTGAACGGACCCTGTTTTTCGATTTTTTGCCCTTGGCGCTAGGGGAAATCCGGGGTTTTAAAACCCGCTTTCATCTCTATACAGTTCCTGGACAGGTATTTTATGATGCCTCCCGGAAATTAATTCTCAAGGGTGTTGATGGTGTTGTTTTTGTCGCCGATTCACAAGAAGAACGTTTTGACGCCAATATTGAAAGTCTGGAAAATCTCAAAGACAATCTGGAGGAGCAGGGTTTCGATCTAGAAAAGCTCCCCTTTGTCATTCAATATAACAAGCGCGATCTCCCCAATGTCAGTTCGGTTGAAGAACTGAGTAACCTTCTGAATCCACGCAAGGTTCCAGAGCTTGAAGGCTGCGCAATGACGGGTGAAGGTGTCTTTGAAACCCTCAAGGCTGTTGCCAAGCTGGTACTCAATGATTTGAAAAAAGGTGGCTCATAGCATCACCCAGAAAAGGCTTGACAGCGGAGGGGCAATTTCCTATATTTCCTCTCCGCAACACCCTATTCCCTTTTAGCTCAGTTGGTAGAGCATCTGACTGTTAATCAGATTGTCGCTGGTTCGAGCCCAGCAAAGGGAGCCATAAAATACAGGGACTTACGGCATTGAGCTGTGAGTCCCTTTTTAGTTTTTGTTCTTGGGTGCCAAGATAGGTAACAAGTTTTATTTTTTAGCTTATTTCTCTTGGGTTTGCTCTGTCTCAAACCGTTTATTTGTTGTAGCTCAAGCTTGATCAAACAGTTATTGCCTGAGTTGGTCATGCCTTAAATTGCTTCTACCATCTGACGCGGTGTCGCATGCAGAGAAATCACCCTGAAT
>JASJGT010000230.1:0-5280 GCA_033791405.1 Desulfuromusa sp. | reverse complement strand
TTAAGCATGATCACCTCCCGCTGACTTTTCCAGCCTGTGCAATGTGCCGTCATCGAGTGCAAAGGTGATTTCGACATTATCAACAATGCGTGGGTCATGAGTGGAAAAAACAAAGGTCGTCTTATACTCATCGCGCATCTGTTTCATCAGGTCGATAACCATGTTTGCTGTTGCCTTGTCCAGATTAGCCGTTGGTTCATCGGCCAGCACCAGCTTGGCATTGGTCACCAAGGCTCTAGCCACTGCAACGCGCTGCTTTTGTCCACCGGAGATCTGACTGGGGTATTTATATGCCTGATCGGCCATTCCGACCGCATCGAGCATCTCCATAACCCGCTTTTTTCGCTTTTCATTTGGCCAGTTTTGCACCATCTGTAATGGATATTCGACATTTTCAAAAACGGTTAAGACCGGGATCAGGTTGAAGTCCTGAAACACAAAACCGATATGCTCACCGCGGAAACGGGCTGCATCCTGACGGTTCAGACTGGTGATATCCTGCCCGGCAACCTGCAGTTGTCCGGCTGTGGGGGGATCGAGACATCCGATCATATTCAGCAGGGTCGTTTTGCCGCTGCCAGAAGGGCCGATAAAGGAGACAAAGGAAGCCGGTTCAATGGAAAAATCGACCGCGCGGATCGCTTCGACCTTAATATCACCAGCAACGTAGGTTTTAACCAACTGTTTCGCAACAACTACGGACATAGGCTGTTCTCACTTTCTATCGAGTAAGAGGCAGAGATGACCTCCCTGTGTGTTCAATAGGTTTCTGTCTTTGATGTAGAGTGGGAGATTAATTCTTGAGTAAGTTTGTCATGTATATATATGAATGTCAATATGCATTCACCAGCTCATAACTCTTGAATTTAGTTGACGACTCAAATAATACCAAAACAAGCCGATTCTCTATTTGAATCGGCTTGTTTTGTACCTCTGGATATTGCCACAATTTTTTTTAGAAACCGAACCCTTTACCATGCTGTCCATTGCGATCATTGACACGAGTTTCCCAGATCTTTTCGGCTTTTTCCTGTTGCTCCACGGTAAGAAGAGCATACAATTTCTTCTTCATCTGCTCCCTCTCAACGATCCGATCAGCTTTGAGCCCGGCACGTTTGGCCAGATTGGCGCGGATGGCAGCTTCATCAATCTCTCCATTGCGCATGGCACTGTGGCGCTCATCGCGACCTTCGCGCATTTCATCACGGACAGATTCTCTTTCCTGCCAATGCTGATCAGATAACTCTTTTATCTGCTTTTGTTGACTTTTGTCCAGATCGAGGATAATCGTCATCCGCTCCAGACGGTTCTCTGACCGCTGTTGATGCTGTTCTTCGGTCATCATCTTCTGGCCTTTAGAGTTGCGATTGTCGTAACCGGGCCCGTAAGATTTTGCCATGGCGAGACCGCCGGTCATCAAACTGCCAATCAATACTGTCGAAATAATAATACGCTTTTTCATCTCTTTTCTCCTTTTGAATGATGCGGGTTTCTCCCGCTTGTTTTTGATGGTTTGACTATAGAGAAAAGAATCTGAAGAGTGGGTTAAGAGCTGTGAGGATTGTGTAAAGTTATGTGGACATATTGTCCAGATGGGCAATATGTCCACAAGACTGATTTAAGCCTGTTATTAAAACAAGGTCAAATTGCCAGATATCGGCAGGGTAGAAGTTTTTTGTGAGAATTGTCTATTCTGCTATAGCCCTGCATATTCTAAAAAAGTAACAGGGGGCTTATAGATTTTCTGTTCAGCGAGCAAGTTATTTATTTCACTGGGACCAAAGTATCTCGCTTCTAACGCCCGTCCATGTTCCATCCAGAAACCAAATTGTGGAATAAAAGTGTTATGACGAAGGGTATGATCTATCGTTAACCCTGCAAGGACAAAAATATTGCTGTCACTGCCATCAAAGTCATCGGTGATGAAGGAGGCAATTCGGTGAAATTGGCGCCAAGTGTTAATATTACACAAGCGTCGATGGGGGGAGGGTGAGGCGACGATTTCGGGTAAATAGTCAAAAACTGAAACTTCAATCATTGTTTTTGGTTCGTGACTTTCCCGATTTAAATTTTTCTTGAATGAAAATAGCTCTTGCTTCAGTAACTTTCCAATAGGTTGAGGATTTTCTTTTTTTGATGTTAGTAGTTCTGGCTGCTTATTGACAAGATTGGAGTGCAATCGATAAATTTTCCCGAGGGTTCCTTCACCCAGAGATTTACCCTCAACTAAGCTGTTCAATTTGATTTGGATACGTACGGTTTCAGTTGTAGGTTTCCCAAATAAATATTTATATGGAACCTCAACCTTGATAACATTATCTTCTTGAAAAATTTTGATTAACTGTGCGGCACGCCGATAAACTCGCAAATACTCATCGAGAACCCGTGCTAACATCCCACAGCATGGAACATGCTGACCATGAACTCTCTCAATATAGCCAATACCATCAGATTCTTCTGCACCAATATGGCTTCCACCCAGAATTACAAAATCTTTTCCATGATGAGCAGCTGTTGCGAGACGGCTTGGATCGAGTAAAGCTCCAACTCTTCCCAGGTTAAAAGTGGGACAATTATTGACATAACCAAACAAAGCTTTTTTTATCGACTGGCTTTCATCCGAACATTGCCAAATGGCGGGGAGGGTGCCTGCAAAGCCTGCCTGATCTGTTGCGCTGCGCATCCGACCGTAAACTTCCATTAGATTCATCGGGGGTTGGTTAAGCAGGCTCTCGGGAGGCGGGGCAATCGGCATGAGACGCTCCTTTATCTTGAAAAAGTGAGTAACAGATCTGGAAGGAAAGTTATTTAAGAGCTTTCTTGGGCTTGAGGCTGATTAGGAGAGTAGCGCTTAACCAGAATTTCAAATTCTCCAGTTAACTGATTGTAATATCTTAACTGTCCGGTCCCCATATTATAGTACCAGCCATGTAGGCTTAGTCGCCCTTTGGCAACTCTTTCTTTGATCCAAGGGAAAGTCATCAGATTTCTCAGTGAAACCAGAATTGCCTCTTTTTCACAGGCTCGTGCCTGCTTATCCGGTGTTTCATTTGGTATTTTTTGTAAAACTTTATCCCGAGCTTCTGCCGCAATATTGACCCACTTGCCGATAAACTCCCCCGCTTCTTCACCTTGGGCTGATCCCATCAATGCACCGATCCCACCACAGCCAGAATGACCCATCACAATGATATCTGAGACCTCAAGATAACAAACCGCATATTCAAGAGAGGAACTAACACCGTGATAATCATCATTTTTCAGGTAAGGGGGAACAAGATTAGCAATATTCCGCAAAATAAATAAATCCCCAAGACCGCAGTCCATTAATAGGGCTGGATCAACTCTGGAATCACAACAACCAATCAAGAGGGCTTGAGGTTTTTGTCCATCCGCCAAGGTATTGGCAAGTTCTGGATTTTCACCAAAGTGTTGCTGCTGAAAAGCTTCAATTCCGGTAAGAAATTTAGTGACATCTGCCATTTGTAATACCTCCGAATTTTGAACTTTAACATAAAAGACCTTGAGAATATTGTTCTCAAATATCTTTTAATCTTGACATTTTTCTATAATAGTTATTTATGTCCATAAATGTCTAATTGGAGGAAGAAATGAACCTTTCTGTCAAAGATGCTGCCGGCCTGTTGCAAGTTTCAGAAAAATCAATCTATCGCTGGATCAAGCAAGCAGCAATCCCTGCCTATCGAATGCAGGGACAACACCGCTTTAACCGTTCTGAACTTTTGGAATGGGCTACATCCAAACATATGGCAGTTTCTCCAGAAGCGTTTAATGAACCAGAGATTGACAAGTTACCCATGCCACTCTTCAGTGAGGCGTTAGAGAATGGGGGGGTGTTCTATCGGATTGATGGAAGAGGCCGCGATGAGGTTCTGACTCAAGTTTCTACGCACTTACGTCTCCCGGAGGATACGGATCAGAAATACCTGGCTAGAGCTTTAGTTGAACGGGAAAAATCAGCATCAACAGCTATCGGTGATGGGATTGCTATTCCCCATCTGCGGGTGCCACTCTTTACCCAGGTGATCCGTCCATCAATCACACTCTTTTTTCTGGAAAATCCAGTGGACTTCTACTCGTTTGATGGGCTTCCCGTTAACATTCTTTTTACCCCACTGGCTCCAACTCAGAAAACTCATTTGCATCTGCTTTCTGCATTAGGATTTTTGCTGAAAAATAAAACATTTAAAAGTTCATTATTGAAACAAGAGAATCGCGAAATAATTTTTTCAACCTTACGCAAGGCGGAAAAAGGATTGAAACTTAGTTGACTGCTTTGTAGGAGAAGTAAGGCATGGCATTAAATCTTGTCTATCTGGCGATTATCGCGGCATTGGGTTCAGCTCTATTGCCAATTCTATTTCTCCGTAGCACTGTTGCCAGTAAATTTATTACTTTTATTCTGCTGGGAATTTCTGGCTTTTCCGGGATTTTGGGCGGGGGAATGGCACTGCTTGGCAAGGTTGATATAAGTGCCGAACTTCCGATTGGGCTCCCGTGGCTCCGTTGTCATTTACACCTTGATCCGCTCTCTGGTTTCTTTCTTTTTTTGGTGAGCCTCATCAGTTTGATTGCCGCAATTTATGGCCCGGCTTATGTCCGTGAATACCAACAGGGGCCCCAGCCACTTCTCCCCTTAACATTATTTACCGGGTTATTTGTTGCGGGAATGGATCTGGTGATGCTTGCTGATGATGCTTTCTCATTTATGATCGCGTGGGAGTTGATGTCTGTTAGCAGTTATTTTCTGGTGGCCTATCAGCATCAAAATGAAACCAATCGGAGTGCCGCTTTTATCTATCTGCTTATGGCACAGATTGGCGGGTTATTTATTCTGCTTGGATATGGTGTGTTGGCTAGTTTTTCCGGTGCTTTTGACTTTTCGTCCATGCAAGCGGTTGAACTTTCTCCCGCATGGTCATCACTGGCGTTTGTGTTAGCTCTGATCGGTTTCGGAATGAAAGCCGGCATTGTCCCTTTGCATGTCTGGCTACCGCAAGCCCACCCGGTTGCTCCTTCGCATATTTCAGCTCTGATGTCAGGAGTGATGCTAAAGGTGGCAATCTATGGCTTTATCAGATTTGTTTATGATCTGCTTGGCAATGTTTACTGGCAGTGGGGTGTCGCGGTTTTATCCATAGGCTGTATCTCAGCTATTCTCGGTGTTCTCTATGCCTTGATGCAACATGACCTGAAACGCTTGCTGGCGTATCACAGTGTAGAGAACATTGGTATTATCTATATGGGTCTTGGTTTATC
>JASJGT010000229.1:0-3938 GCA_033791405.1 Desulfuromusa sp. | reverse complement strand
AAAATCGTCGATCGCCAGGGTGACGCCCATTGCCTTAAGTTGATGGAGAATTTGTTGGGCCTTTTCAACGTTCTCCATCAGAATGCTTTCGGTTATTTCCAACTCCAGATCCTCTGCAGCCAGTCCGGTGTCGTCGAGGATCTCCTTGATGTAAGAGAGCAGGTTGGGATCCTGAAATTGTTTGGTGGAGAGGTTAACCGCCACGCGTATCGGAATGTTGCAGCGTTGTTGAATTTCACGGGTTTGTTGACAGGCTTTTGCCAAGACCCACTTGCCGATTGAGAGAATCAGCCCGGTTTCTTCCGCAAGTGGAATAAATTGAGCCGGTGAAATCTTGCCAAAATCTGCATGTTGCCAACGAAGCAGGGCTTCCGTTCCGGTTATCCGGCCTACAGACAGATCAATTTGTGGTTGGTAATCGAGATAAAACTCATTTTTCTCCAACGCTTTTCTCAGGTCGTTGGCCAGCAGTAGCTGCTCCAGCGCTTTGGAATTCATTTCTGACGAGTAAAACCGGTAGGTGTTACGACCACTTCCCTTAGCTTGGTACATGGCAGTATCGGCATTTTTCAGGAGTGAGTCAGGGTCAGCACCATCTTCCGGGAAAATACTGATACCGATACTGGTCGAGGAATAGACCTCTTTCCCTTTGAGAACGATTGATTGTGCCAATGCTTCCAGTATTTTACAGGCGATCATCGATGCACTGTTACGGGTCGATATATCGTCGACCAGAACCACAAACTCATCGCCACCAAAACGACAGACGGTGTCGCAGTCTCTCAATACGCTCCGTATTCGTTTGGCGACAACGTTAAGTAATTGATCCCCTGTGTCATGACCAAAGGTATCGTTGATTCGCTTGAAATGGTCAATATCAAGGAAGAACAATCCTATTTTATTGTCGCTACGCTTTGCACAGGCGGTCATCTGAGAGAGGCGATCCTGCATCAGAACTCGATTTGGCAACCCGGTCAAAATGTCATAAAAGGCCAATTTTTCAATGTGCTGCTCATCTGCTTTGCGCTGAGTGATATCTTCGAAAATCGTTGCAAAATGACCATCCGAGAGCTTTGCTGCCGAAATGTTAACCGTCATGCCCAATTCTTTGAACTCGAACTCAAAGTTGGTGGAAACACCACTCTCTAGCACACGATTAAAAATATCAAGACAGGCAGCCTTGCCATATTCCTGAGGATATATGGTGCTTGCCAGGCACCCGATAACTTGGTGATGCTTTAAGCCAACGATTTTTTCGTAGGCCGGATTGATGTCGATGATTTCGTAGTCGCTGGCGTTTCCATCTGCATCATAGTGCATGCGATATTGGGCGACCCCTTCCTGCATGGTTGAATAAAGAGTGCGATAGCGTTCTTCACTTTCACGCAGTTTTTCTTCAGCTTCTTTCCGTTCGGAGATATCGATAAAGCTTTCCAGCAGGTGTTCTTTACCGTTGAACTCCACCTTGGAAACTGTTTTTAATATTGGAATTTCCCGGCCGTCGACGGTCAGCAGGGCGCGTTCAGACTTGTCAATCTCCAACAATTCATCGGTGATCGGGCAATGACCTTCAATAGCTGGACAGATAAAATTATGACAGGTTTCGCCCATCAGGCTGTCTAGTGGGTTGCCAGTCATTTCAACTACAGCCTGATTGGCATAGACAATTTTGTGAGTCTGCGGGTCAATCAATAGAATCCCGGCTTGAGCACTGTTTAAAATTGTGTCAAGACGATTTTCTGCTTCACGCAGTGCCTCCTCGCTTGTCTTCCGGTCAGTAATATCCGAGTAAACAAGGACAATATGAGTAATAATACTATCTTTGTTTTTTATCGGTGTGCCGATGACGTGATAATAGCGATCATTTGCGGTAAATTCTGAATTTTTCTGTGTTTCCCCAGTCGCGAGAACCTGTTCTAAAATACAATCTACTGGGGGGATGCTGGATCGACAGATGGCGTCACTGCAACAGAGATGCAGAGGGTTTTTCTCCGCAGGAAAAAAAAGTTCGCGGCTACTTCGATTAAAGGATGTGAGCTGTTTCTCTATATTGACGACCAGAATGCTGGCACCGGCTGAATCGAATATCGCCTGAAGTTCACCAATTGCAAAGCTCAGGTCTTCGTTGGTTTCGTTGAGGTGTTCAATAATCTGAGCAAAAGAATCCCCGACAATACCGATCGGATCGACATTGATAAGAGTTTCATCGTCCAACTCCTCGGGTTTGAGGGGCAGGGTGCCCATGACGGTCAACAACTGATCTGTTTTTTCACGTATATATTTGTGCAGCTCCTGTTCTCGTTTTTTTAGCTTTTTATTCTCACCGCGGAGCTTCTCAATAGACAACTGCATATCTCCAATGGGAGATTCTGGAACAGTAGTTTTGGCAGCTGCGGGCTTGGAACTCTGTGTATTCCTCATGTTTTTAGGGACTCTTCTGTATAGCCATTTTCGCTATTGAAATTTTATAATGATTATTTTTATCTTTAACTTCAACATGGTAACCCATATTGCCGATTGCATCACAAATGCGATTGGTCGAATCGTGGTTATCCGTCAGGATGTCCAATCTAAGACTGCCGCCACGCAGGAGTTCTCTGTGATTATTGACTTCACGCAACGCAGTCAGAAGAGA
This sequence comes from Desulfuromusa sp., assembly GCA_033791405.1. Taxonomy (GTDB): domain Bacteria; phylum Desulfobacterota; class Desulfuromonadia; order Desulfuromonadales; family Geopsychrobacteraceae; genus Desulfuromusa. The sequence goes on along the minus strand of JASJGT010000229.1, from coordinate 1,303 downwards.
AGACGGGCAGATTTGCCCGCAGACATCGATTTCTACTGTGTTATTTATTTGCTCGGTCATCGGTTGCTTCCTTCTTACTGTTTCAAAACATAGCGGGTTAAGACGAGAGTGCCTACCCACGCTCCGGGCAGCAATCCCAAAGTAAACAAAAGGCTCTGCAGTGAGAGTAATGGCAGTCCTCCGAGCAGATGCCAGACATTGCAGGCAGGTGACATCCTTGACGCCAGACCCATAATAATACCCCCGAGAAGGGCAGAAAAAAGCTGACAACGGGGAATATCAAACCGGCAGTTAAGTTTACCCATGCTGACAGCAGAGAGAGCTGATCCGATGACGATGCCCGATATCAGCGGAAATTGCACCAGCGCAAGGCCATCCCAAAAAGGTCCAGCTCCAGCCTGAAGGGTCTGGTTGCTGAGGGGCATCAAATACTCAAATCCACGCCCCTGAAAATAACCGAGCGAGGCGACATGTTCCGGGATCAGTAGTTGTTCAAAGAACGCACCGACTTTGGCATAGCTGGTGGTTATCCCGAGCGGCATGCCGAGCAGGGAGAAAGAAACCAGCCCGATGACTGCTAACAACAGTGCCGCAGTCCGCGGCTGTAGATAACCTTTCACGCGGTTCGGGCGCAGCAGCTGACCTTTTGCTTGCCATTGATAGAGCAACCCGCCTGCACCAATCAACAGGATACAAATCACCAGTGTCGGTGACAACCCCAATAGTTGTGGCAGTGTAGCGGCATCCCCCAGTCGGGTTGCGAGTGTCAGTTGCTTCCATTGAGGGTGAACTTCTGCGTACAGAGCACTGCCAGCCAGCAGACCTAAAAAAGCGAATGCAGCAGGCAGACTTCCGGCTCCAAGCTTGTAAAGGGTGCCAACCACGCAACCACCAGCTAGGACCATACCGATACCAAATAATATGCCTCCAAACAGATTGGTCAGAGACGGTAAACCGTAAAGTGATGAGGGCAGGGTATGGTTCAATATCCCAACAAATTTAGCTACTTCAAATAGAAACATGCTGAAGGTAATCAGCAAGATCAGGCTACGTAACAATGGACTATTTCGGAATAGAAATAGATCGCGAAACATGCCGGCAATACAGAAATCAGAACGATGCATGACGATCCCACTGGCCAGACCGAGAAATGTTGAAAGTGCAATGATGATGGTTTGATTTTCCATATCTTCCATTTCATATAGGGCAGATCTCAGTCTATAGATTAGCTATTTATAATGCAACATTAATAATCATAAATTTTAATATTTTATCATTACTGCCCTTTCAATGGCACAACTGG
>JASJGT010000228.1:0-8483 GCA_033791405.1 Desulfuromusa sp. | reverse complement strand
CTAATAGTAAAGAATAGTAAATATATCAAGAATTACAAGGGATTTTGTCGATTTCTACATCAATTGAGTCACCGGCAAGAAAAGTTGATCGGACGAAGCGTATTAATGCGGGTCACTATTTATATAGCTGAGAAGGTAGTTCCCCGTTCAAATCATTTGCAATCCATAGTGCAGTCATGCGTCCTTCGTGCCAGCATTGACCCGCCATATCGACGGGTTGCGGGAGATTGTCGGCGTTGTAGTAGAGCGGGACAGGTGCAGAATTGTCGCTGTCAGGATGAGGTTGTAAAACATTACCGGCGGCGTAATAGACGGGGTCTGAGCAACGGCCAGACTGGTCAACAACCGGACTGCCTGTTTCATAATCAAGTTCAAGATGGCTCATTCGGGCAAGAGCTGATTCTGGGGTAAACTGTCCGGTGAAAAGAACACCATCGCAAGCGATTTCGCGCCCGTTTCCATCTTTATCCATAACCTGAACAGCATGAACCCGATCCTTGCCCAGAATTTTGACAATCTGGGTATTTAAAAGCAGTGGAACACCAAAAAAACGTGTGGAATAGTGGATTGGCCAACGAACAATCGGACGTTGTCCTTCTTCAAGCATCGCAACAGGCTGAATACCCGCTTTCTTACAAGTAGAGAGGGCAGAAAAGCTGACTATTTCCGTTCCAACCACGACCGGGCAGTGAAATGGAATCATATTTTTCAGATAGAACATTGACTGCAGGGTACCGGTGTTACAGATTCCCAGTGCTCTGTCACCCGAAACCAACCGAGCGGAGCGCGGCGTCTCACGGATGCCAGTGGCAAGCAGCACCCGTTTTGCTGTCAACTTTCTCATCCCTTCGGGAGAGGCAACAGTGATTACCCCGCCGGATTCGAGATTTGTCACAGTATTTTTCAGCGCAATGTTGACGCCAGCATTGCGGGCGGTCTCAACTAGCTTTTTTGCGTAAGTTGGTCCGGTCAGCAGTCGTTTATATTCGCGAATCCCGTAGGGAGGATGGGCACAATGGCGTGGGATACCACCGGCTTCAGCTTCACGCTCCAACACCAGGACCGATTCGATCCCAGCCTTTTTCAATGTTGTCGCTGCCGAGAGTCCTGCCGGGCCAGCACCGATAATTACAACATCGTAACTTCCATGCTTGAGGGGATCAGTCATCGGCATCTCCCACCCCAAGAGGTTCGGAAAATCTCCCCTTGGTTAACTCAGCCAGGCGTGCCGAACAGTAGAATCCTTGACAGCGACCCATGGTTGCGCGCGTTCGTCTTTTTAAGCCCACAAGACTCCCTGCTGGTATCGGGCCATCCATCACAGCATTGATTTCACGTTCTGTGACCATCTCGCAATGGCAGACGATTTGACCGTATCCCGGGGTTTCGTAGTCGCGTGGAAGGTGTTCTGCAAGGTTCGGAACACGTGGCACTGTTGGATTGTCTAGCGCGTTAAATTTAGTCCCCTGTTGTAAAAGCAGGTTGTGCACGTGTTGAGCAAGACCCAGGGATGATGTCAGTCCGGTTGAGCGAATCCCGCCAAGGCTAATCCAGTTTCGATCAAGGTTTTCGATAACCTGATATTCTCTTTTCTCGGATGCCGGTCGGATGCCCGCATAGGTGGCTGTTACTGGGATATTGGCAAGCTCTGGTACCTTTTCTATAGCTTGCGCGCGCAGAGCTTCCAAGTTTTCTTTGTCAACAGAGGCGTCATCTCTGCCATCCTGATCTTCTGCGGTTGGTCCAACAGCGATGTTGCCAAAAATAGTTGGAAAGAGGACAATCCCTTTGGTTCGCTCGGTCGGAACGGGGAGAATGACTGACCCTAACAATTGACTTGCAGCCATATCAAAGACAACAAATTGCCCTTTCCGTGGCTTGATTGTGAATTCGCTGGCACCCAGGACATTGTGGTCAAGGATGTCACCGTAAAGACCTGCACAATTGATGACATAACGCGCTTGCACTTGCCCCCGTTTGGTGTTGAGTAACCAGTGACGACCATCAAACTCACCACCAGTCACCTCAGCGTTAAACAAGGCTTGTCCACCATTTTCCAGTGCTTGCTGTAGATAGGCAAGGGGAGTCGACCAAGGATCGATAACGTATTCACGTGGAATCGCTATAGCAGCTCGAATACTCTTCGCCAGATGTGGTTCAATATCAAGAACTTCCGCTCGACTCAGAAGGTGAATATCCTGAACACCATTATCATTCCCTTTTTTCAGGATATCGGTAAACTTGGCTTCCTGTTCTTCTGTCCACGCGGCAACCAGGGCGCCAGTTTTAAGCAGTGGTAGGTTGAGGCTTTCCCTAATCTCTAGATATTCGTGGTAGCCCTTTTGCACACATTCCCACTCCAAAGAGCCCACGGGGGCGTCAAAACCGGTGTGAAGAATGGCACTGTTCCCTTTGCTTGCTCCCTCGAGGATATCAGCTGCCTTCTCGATCAGAACAATGGAAGCACCTTCCAGAGCCATCCGCCGGGCAACAGCACAGCCGACAACTCCACCGCCGATAATTGCAATATCGCTAGAGGCGAGCAATGCGGTATTCTCAAATTTGTTATTTCCCGATTTTTTGGGTTCATATTGTTGAATTGTCATGACTGAATAGTATCAGGAGTTGACTGAACAGGCAAATTAAAATTTAGGAGAGGGTGGTTCTCTTACGCGCCAGCAACTATAATGTTGACGTTTGCCTCGAGCAGTGCGGCTTTTAATTTTCCTGTCGGAGGGATATCGCAGACGAGATTTGTTATCTTGTCCAAGCTGCATACTTCGAATGAAGCAATCTGTTCGAACTTTGAACTATCAACAAGAACGGAAAGGGTCTCGCCTTGTTCAACCATAGCTCGCGCTAACTGTGCCTCTTCAATGCTGTAATCCATAACTCCGGTGCGTGCATCGAGGGCGCCGGTGGTTAGAATCGCATGATGTGCCCGAAAAGATTGAACTTGGGCGATAGCCATACTGCCGACGGTTTGCCGGTTGTCACCATGAAACTCACCCCCGAGCAGGAAAGTTCTGGCAGTCGATTGAGCAGTACTCATGATTCGAGCAATTTCCGCCGAATTGGTGACTACGGTCAAACTTGAGATTTTAGCCAGTTCTTCAGCAAAATAAAGGGTGGTTGAGCCCGTATCAATCAGGATGGTTTGATTCGGAGCGATAAGTTTGGCCGCTGTAGCGGCAATTTGAACTTTTGCTGTGACATTTGTCCCCATTCGGTCGTGAAAGTGCCCCTCACCAGTGGTCATCGGCAAAGCCGCGCCGCCGTGGAACTTCTGAACTTTGCCGGTTCGTGCAAGTTCGGTGAGGTCACGTCGGATGGTTTCTCGAGAAGTATTCAGCGTCTCAGCTAACTCGTTAACAGTGACTTTCTCGCGCTGTCGAATGAGATTGGCAATTTCGTTCTGGCGTGTAGATGGGTTCATAAAGGTAGATCCGTAAAATTCAAGGAAAAATGATTTTTATGCTGAGACTTTTCAGTCAAAAAAACATCTCTTAGAAATCCCTAAAGCAGCTTGCAAAATAGCGTTTTGAAGCTTAATTGTCAAGAATTGTCAAAATGGAGAAATGACAAGAGAATTGATTGTTCAGTTGAGATATGCTGTTCATTTGGTCATAATTTTATGTGCTAAATTTGTCATATTGAATATCTGCTAACTTAGGGTAATATATGAAAGCCTGAGGTCTGGATTTTTTTGTTGAGCCGTGGGTGCAAAATAATATTTCAGAAAAAAATTACTCAAAATCTAACATGGGGACAATATTCTGTTATTCTTGATCGAGATAATTAGTGTGGTTGAAATGTAAATTAACCTATTTTATTCAAACAGTGAGGAGTTATTAGATGAAAAAAGCATTTTTATTGGCATTGTTGGGATTGTTTGCTCTGGCCGGATTTTCCCAGGCTGAAACTTTAAGCCTCTTGACTTGGAAGGGCTATGCGCCTCAGGTTCTGGTCGACAAGTTTGAGAAAGAAACCGGTATCAAGGTCGAAGTGACTTATTCCAACAATGAAGAGATGATTGCTAAATTGAGAGCGACGCGCGGTGCAGGGTTTGACTTGGCGCAACCGAGTCAGGATCGGATTTCTTCAGTTCAGGAGAAGTTTAAGATTTACCAGGCGATTGATTATTCCAAGATTGAAGCAAAATATTTTATCCCTTCGATGTTGACTGCGGTCAAAAAGAACACTCAGGTGGGAGGGGCATCTTTTGCTGTTCCGTTCTGCTGGGGAACTTCAGGTATGATCGTCAACTCGGCAAAAGCTCCGGGAGTCAATAGCTGGCAAGCGTTATTGGATGACAAATACAAAGGTAGGGTCAGCTATCGTTTGAAGCGCCCGACTCTGATCGCCATGGGTTTTGCGCTCGGATACGATCCCTTTGCTCTTTATTCGGACGCGACAGCATACAGCGCGATGCTGGATAAAATTGGTGAGACCTTGATTGCGGCCAAGCCGTTGGTGAAAAATTACTGGGCGAACGGTGATGCGTTGCTCGAGTCGATGCGTTCAGAAGAAGTGTTTGCTGCCATGGCCTGGGATGCAGGTGGTTGGAAACTCCATGGCGATAATAGTGCCATCGACTTTGTTGCTCCGAAAGAAGGAGCATTGGGCTGGATCGACACCTTTACAATCCCTTCCAAGGCTAAGAATCTGGATGCTGCCTACAAGTGGATCAACTTTATGTTGAAACCAGAAAATGCTGGTTATTTTACGACTGAAGAAAAATATGGCACCGCATCACAAGGTGCGAATGCATTTATTTCACCAGAAGTCCGTGCTAATTTCGAGCGTACCTTTCCACAGGCCGCTATTGATAATATCAAGTGGTATCCACCGGTTCCGGCTAAACTGGAAAGCCTCGAGGGAAAAGTTCTCGATAGAGTTAAAGCTTCTAAGTAGTTTTATTAACTAAGTTATTTTAACTCAGGGGTGGCTTTTGCCACCCCTGTTGTTTTTTAGGGAAATCCATGGACAACGATCTGTCAGTTTCTAATGTGGTAAAAAACTTTGGTGATTTTACTGCTGTTGATGCGGTTACCTTTGAGGTGCCACAGGGATCATTTTTTTCTATTCTTGGTCCCTCCGGATGTGGCAAGACAACATTGCTAAGGATGATCGCGGGTTTTGAAGAACCAACCTCAGGGAGTATCCAGATTCGAGGCAAAGATATGGCCGGGGTGTCACCGAATCAGCGTCCGGTTAATCTAGTTTTTCAACACTTGGCATTATTCCCGATGATGAATGTTGCTGAAAATATCGCTTTTGGACTCAGGCGCCGCAAGGTGGATGGTGCGACGATTAAAAAACAGATCGAGGCTATTCTGGAACGGGTTGATTTGCCCGGCTATGGGTCGCATCAGATTGCTCAACTTTCGGGAGGGCAGAAACAGCGCGTGGCGATTGCACGGTGCCTGGTGCTGGAACCGACTGTTTTACTGCTTGATGAGCCGTTAGGAGCGCTTGATCTAAAATTGCGCGAGCAGATGAAAGTTGAATTGAAGAAACTTCAATCCAAGGTGGGAACGACTTTTGTCTATATCACCCATGATCAATCGGAAGCTCTGGTGATGTCGGATCGCATTGCCGTGATGAATAAGGGGCACTTTGAACAGTTGGGAACGCCGCAGGAACTCTACGGCAAGCCGCTGACTCCTTTTGTTGCACAGTTTGTTGGGGATAATAATCTTTGGTCGGGTGAAATTGCTGAATCTACAGGTTCGGATGCCGTCATCCGCACTGATGAGGGATTTACTTTCCGCACCAAAGTCCAGGGTTCTGTATCCGTCGGACATCGTGCTGATCTGTTTTTGCGACCGGAGACGATGCGGATTCAACCGGCAGAGAAAGAGGGGTTGAATATTTTCAATGTGACGGTTAAAACTGTTCTGTTTGACGGTGCTAACAGTCGCTTGCTGACCGTCACTCCTCAGGATCACGAGTTGTTGATTGCTCTCCCGCAGAATCGTAGTTTTGATCATATCCAGCCGGGCCAGAATATTGAAGTCGGTTGGCGCCCGGAGTCGGGTGTTTGCTTCGCAGCGGGGGATTGACAATGGCCATCTCACGATCCTCAAAAACCGCCTTCTGGCTTTTTCTGACCCCGGTTCTGTGCTGGCTGATACTGCTGATTGTTCTACCGCATATTGATCTGCTGCTGATGAGCTTCGGCGGTGAGGACGATTTTGGTGATCATGTTTGGACGCTGCAGAACTACCGGAATTTTTTCACTGAACCGATCTACTGGAATACTTTTTTGCGCACCGCAATTTTTTCTATTATTACAACCTTTATTACCTTTCTCTTAGCCATGCCGGTAGCTTTTTATATTGTCAAAGTGGTCAGGCCACGCTTGCAAGGAGCCATGATCCTGATGTTATTGTTGCCGTTCTGGGTCAGTGAGCTGGTACGGGTTTATGGCTGGATGATTCTGCTGCGTGAATCGGGGGTACTCAATCATTTCATGCTGAAGATCGGCCTGATCGATAAGCCGATTGAAATGCTGTACAATGATGCCACCATGATTATGGGGCTGGTTTATACATCGATGTTGTTTATGGTTGTGCCGTTGATTTCAGTGATGGAAAGTCTGGACGACAGTCTGATTGAAGCAGCACATGACCTGGGCAGTAGCAAAACGGTGATCTGGTTTAAAATTATTCTGCCACACTGCAAGTCGGGGATCACTTCCGGTTCCATTGTGGTATTTATGTTGGTTTTGGGGAACTATCTCACCCCAAACCTGATGGGCGGCAAGAATTCCCTCTGGTTTACCGAGCAGATCTATAATCAATTTATCGCCAGCTTTAACTGGAATCAGGGCGCGGCCTTTGGATTTATGCTGTTGTTGCTCAGTTCGTTGATTATCTGGATCGGCTTGAAACTGTCACGGCAGAAACTCGGGGAGGTGGCCTCATGATCAGATCTCTCCCGAATTCAAAAGGTTACCGTTTCTCCTACGGCATGTTCATGACCTGCTATTTTGTTTTTCTGTTTGCCCCCTTATTAGTGACCTGCGTGCTGGCGTTCAATAATTCGGATTATCCTTCTTTGCCCTGGTATGGGTTCAGCTTGGACTGGTTTGTTGCGTCGGGGCCGGAGCGGATCGGTATTTTTCACGACAGCCAGAATCTCAGATCGATCATGACAAGTTTTCAGACGGCTTTCTGGGTGGCACTATTCAGTACCGTGGTTGGAACCTGTGCCGCGTTTCTGTTTGAGCAGGAGACTTTTCCTTTCAAAAATCTACTTTATTTCTTAATGCTTGCTCCATTGGTGATCCCCGGTGTGATTCTGGGGATCTCTCTGTTGCTGGCCTCAAATACCGTTGGGACCGCTGTCGAGAACAATTTTGGAATTGATGTTGCTCTGTTCCGTCCCAGTTTCTGGCTAGTTGTTGTAGGGCAGTTTTCGTTCATTACTACCTTTGTTGCACTGGTAGTTTCGGCACGTTTGCGTAAATTTGATCACACTCTAGAAGAAGCGGGAATGAATCTGGGTGCGACTCGGCTTGAAGTGATCTGGCATATCACCCTGAAATATCTACGACCAGCGATCATTGGTGCTGGGGCGGTAGCATTTTTGATGAGCTTTGAGAATTTCAATACTACACTGTTTCTGGTCGGTTCTAAGCCGACCCTGCCGATTAATCTTTATCTACAGGTCAGGGATGGCAGTACCCCGGTGATTAATGCCATTTCTCTGTTGTTGATTGTCGGAACTTTCTGTCTGGCCATGGTCAATCTCTATTTCAGCAAGGAAAAAGATTAATCTTCTTAAAATGGCATCATTCCAGGTGAGTCAGGTGCTTAGAACCCTCTTATTTCCAACCTGAACTCTATGTCCAGGGGGATCTGGGTGGCTACTCTCTTTAGCCAGCAGGGGCAGGCTTGCGATTTTATTTTTAGGGAGGGCTATATGGCGCGTAAACCACGCTTACATTTCCCCGGTGCTGTCTATCATGTCACCTTGCACGGCAATGGCAATCAACTTAATTTTCTTGATGAGACCGATCACACTCGCTTTTTGTTGCTGATTCAAGAGGGGATCGAGAAGTTTGGCCATAAAGTCCATGCTTACTGCTTGTTGCCGAACACTCTTCAGCTGGTGATTGAAGTTGATGAAGTGCCTCTCTCACGGATTATGCAGCAGCTCGGGTTTCGCTATACCCGCTGGTTTAATGACTGGCATAATCAAGCCGGCCATCTGTTTCAGGGGCGCTATAAGGCAATTCTGATCAATCCGGAAAAATATCTCTTGGGCCTGGTACGGGAAGTCCATCTGGCTCCGGTTCGAGCTGGACTTGCGAGCGCTCCAATGAACTATCCATGGAGCAGTCATCTCGCCTACTGCGGGCGGGAAAAAGTGCTCTGGTTGACCACAGAGAGAACCTACCTGCAAATCGAAGAAACCGGAATTCGCGCGTTGATGAAATTTCATGCTTATGTCAATGAAGGATCAGCCGAGGATGC
>JASJGT010000227.1:0-4998 GCA_033791405.1 Desulfuromusa sp. | reverse complement strand
GATATCCCCTCCAAGCCTGCCCCCTCTTTTATCAGAGAGAGGGGGCGCAAAATATTTTACTCCATAACACAAATTTCTTTCTTCAGCATGTGATAAATCGTTTTATAGGCGACAAAAGAAACCACACAAGTTGCAAGAGCTAATAAGCCGATTGAAGCGTAATAACAAAAAACAGATCCAGTCATATGATGAGCCAACATTGCTGCAATTGTCATGGCAGTCAGTGGAAAAGTAAAAGCCCACCAAGAGATAAAGAATTCCAGCTTAATAAAGTTCTTGTACATGAATAATAAGAGAATCGTAAAAAACAGACCAATGTTAAATAAAAAGCTGGCGAAAAGATCAAACTCACCGGTTAATTTAACGTAAGAAATTGTACCAACAGCAGGTGGGGCAATAAAGATAAACAATGTTGGCATAAATTTTTTCGCTAACAGATTATGAAATATAATTCTGTTCAATATGATCGTTAGCAATATGATCCAGAAAAAAATCCCCACAGAAAAAAAATACATTAAAAAATCACGATTCACGATATCAATCCCCCCCACAGGGACAAGTACATTACCAACAATCGGAATGAACCAGGCTGGATTAGAAAATTGAATTTCAAGATTTCGATTAATCCAGAAACTGATCGTATACAAGGTCAGATATGCCTGCAAAAACATTCCAACCCACCATAAGGCCGTAGCTATTTGTAAATTAACTTCTTGATACATGACAGACATCAACAGTAACGATATCGGGATGGCGGCAAAAAAGTTAATCCTGACTGGATGTGAAAATTCATGCTTAACTTCGTCACGATATTTAAAATATTTAGCAATATAGGTGACAGTGATCGCGACAAAAACCACACTTGTCAAACCAGCAAGAAAATAAGGGATAAGACGGGTAAAGTGGAAAAGGTGCGCGGCTTTTTGATAGGCGATACTTAGTCCAGATAATCCCATGACAATAGCAAACATCATGATCGGGAAATTTTCCAATCTTGCCGGTTTTTTCATACTCTAATCCTTAATAAACAAAAAGTGAGATAAGCTGCATTGTGTTGTTTGTAATTCTCGAATGTTCCTACAATAAATCCGGGACAAAATAAAAAACAACCCCATAAAAACATTTCCTTAATTATTTTTTTGGAGTACATTATATAAAAATCCATATATCTAACTTAATCGGAGGTTCTCATGCAAAAAGTCGTTGTTATCGGTGGTGGTCCTGCTGGTCGTCTGATTGTCCATGCACTACATAAATCAGATGAGAAGTTTGATGTCACCCTGATTAAAGATGAAGAGATCAATGCCAACCGTTGTGCTGTTCCCTATGGCATCGTCGATAAAAAATCGGTCGATAAATATTGTATTTCCAACGATCTGGTCACCAATTTTGGAGCAAAATTGGTTGTCGACTATGTAGAATCTATCGATAAAGAAAAGCAGTCCGTAACAACAACAACGGGGCAAAAGTTCTCCTATGATCACCTTGTTTTAGCAACTGGATCCCAACCAATCGTCCCCCCCATTCCCAACATTGATCTGAAAAATATCGTCAATGTCCGCTCCAAAAGTGACATGGAACAGATGCGTGATTTTGCGAAAAATCATAAAAAATGTGTCGTTGTCGGGGGCGGGTATATCGGCGTCGAAGTTGCTGTTGTACTGAAGGGATTAGGGATTGACGTTACAGTTGTCGAGATGATGCCACACGTACTTTTAACCACTATGGATGATGATTTTGTAGAAATAATTGAGGCTCATATTAGCGATAATGGAATTAAAATCCTCAACAATACTAGAGTTGTCGCTTTTGAGGGGCAAGAAGGAAGCGTCTCCGGCGTTGTTCTGGACAATAAGGAGGTTCTGGACGCAGACTTTGTCATTGTTTCAGTTGGCGTTAAACCAAATACGGCACTGGCTGAGCAGACAGGGATTGAAACCTCAAAATTTGGTATTGTCACTAACGACTATATGGAGACAAGTGTTAAAAATATCTATACGGCTGGGGATTGCGCAGAAAAAAAATCCTTTATTACCAAGGCTCCCAGCATGGGGGAATTCGGTACCAATGCAGTCTTTATGTCCAAAATTGTGGCAGCCAATATTCTTGGCAAAAAAACAACCTTCCCCGGGATCATAAACGCCAACGCCTCAACCGCTTTTGAATATACTTTTGGGTCTGCGGGCTTGATTGCAAAAGCTGCAGAGCAAGCAGGAGTTGACTTTATCGTAGGAGAATCGGAAGTCGTGGATATGTACCCGATGATGGATGGAGTGGAGACCATCAAAACCAAGTTAGTTTTTGAAAAATCTTCTCAAAAACTGATTGGCGGTTCCGTTCTAAGAAAAGGGCACTGTGCGGCAAATAATGTTGATTTCATCTCATTTGCTATTCATATGGGTGCAACCATTGAGGATATCCTGATATATCAGTATGCAACCCACCCGGAGCTGGCAGCAAAACCATCTGACAATACCTATCTGTTTGCGGCTCAGGATGCGCAGAAAAAACTGTAATCCATAAGAAATCAAAAAAACAAAAACCGCCGGGATCTTTTTAGACCCCGGCGGTTTTTATGACAGTTTCAGACTGATATTAACGCTACAGAAGTTTATCAACCGGGACATAGTCCAGTCCAAACGCCTCAGCGACACCCGCGTAACAAACCTGCCCTGCCACCACATTCAGACCATCCTTAATCCCTGAATTTTCAACAGCGGCCTGTTTCCAACCCAGATTCGCCAGTTTCACTGCATACGGCAAGGTTGCATTGGTCAAAGCCATGGTTGACGTCAACGGAACGGCACCTGGCATATTGGCGACACAGTAATGGACGACACTATCAACTGTATAAGTTGGATCAGTATGAGTCGTTGCTTTTGAGGTTTCAAAGCAGCCACCTTGATCGATGGCAACATCAACCAGAACCACCCCAGGTTTCATAGTTTTAAGCATGTCACGTGTGACCAGTTTGGGAGCCTTGGCACCGTGCAGCAGAACCGCACCAATCACCACATCTGCTTCCTGCACCAGATCACGGATAGCTGCCGGTGAAGACATCATCGGAAAGCAGTTTTTCGGCATCACTTCAGACAGGTAGCGCAGGCGGGTCAGGTTCATATCGAGCAGATAAACCTTAGCCCCAAGGCCACAGGCCATCTGTGCAGCATGGGTACCAACCACACCGCCACCAATAACTACAACAGTAGCTGGAGCAACCCCCGGTACGCCACCCATCAGGAGACCCCGACCACCATGTGACCGTTTCAGATACTTCGCAGCTTCCAGTGCAGCCATTCGACCGGCAACCTCACTCATCGGTGTTAGTAAAGGCAGTGAACCGTCTGGATCGGTAATTGTTTCATAGGTCACGCAAATCGCCTTCCGATCGATCATCGCCCGCGTCAGTTCTTCTCCAGCAGCAAAGTGGAAATAAGTAAAGACAATCTGTCCCTCGCGGATCATCGGAAATTCATTCGGCTGCGGCTCTTTAACGTGCATGACCATTTCAGAACGCGCGTAAACATCGGCAGCAGATGGAGAAATTTCTGCCCCGGCGTTTTTATAATCTTCATCACTAAAACCACTGCCTACTCCAGCAGAGGTCTCAACGAGAACCTGATGACCATTAAATTTCATAATTTCAACCCCGGCCGGGGTCATGCAGACACGATTTTCTTCAACCTTAATTTCTTTGAGGATTCCTACGATCATGGCAGACTCCTTTTCTGTCAGATTAATGGGTCAATGATTATTTATCTAGAAAATATATCATCTTAAAAAGTCTTTTATCCTGCATAATCAAAAATAAAAAACTGTTATTTGCTGGATTCCATTGCTATTATTCAAAAATGTCACGGATTCCACGAAAAAACCAGATAGATGCAATTGATCAAAGAATCCTATCTGCCTTACAAAAAGATGGGCGCCTTACTTATGTCCAGCTGGCAGACCAGGTCAAACTCTCTGAATCAGCCTGTTTACGCCGGGTTCGCCTGCTCGAACAGAACGGTATTATAGATAAATATGTGATGTTGATTGATCAAGCCGCAATCGGTAAGCCAGGGAATGTTTTTGTCCGGGTCACCCTGGAAGGGCAACAACAAGAGAAACTGCAACATTTCGAAAAAGAAATCGGTCAGGTCAAAGAAGTGATGGAGTGTTATCTGATGTCAGGGGACAGTGATTTTCTGCTGCGAGTTGTTGTTAGTAACAACGAAGACTATATGCGCATCCATAACCGCCTGACCGGCCTATCTGGCGTCCTGCGCGTCCAATCTTCATTTGCACTCAAAACCATCCTCAAAAAAACTGAGTTGCCTCTTTAGTTTTCTTTCCTACAACTAAAATTTTCACCTCAATTGCAGCTCAGTTCACATTCAGTATAAACTGAAAATATACTCGTTGACCAAACAACATCCATTACACAAGGAGTTCGCCATGAGAAATTTCTTTATCTTAGTATTATTGCTAATCATTCCAGACTATTCGCTTGCAGTGGGACAGCTGGATAACAAGAATGCCCTGCAAGGGGTAACGGAAGCAAAAGCAGTTTTTGACATCAATCAAGGGGATCCTGCAATCCTTAAAACACGATTGCAGCTTATTGAAAGAACCTATAATCAGCTTAAAACAGCTAATACCTCACCAAAGTTTGTCCTGACCTTCCGCGGTCAGGCTAGCTATTTCCTGACAACGGGCAAAAAATATGTAGCTGAAAAAGATCATGAGATCAAGTTGGAAATCAAGACATTAGTGGAAAGACTCAAGCTGCTTGGGTTACCCCTGGAACAGTGTGCCATTGCAGCAGGGATGGCAAAAATCAGCACAGATGATTTTCTCCCCCAGATCAAGGTTGTCGCAAACGGGTATACATCTCTGATTGGCTATCAGAACAAGGGATACGCGTTTATTCCGATGGAATAAAAAAATCTGCTCTAGGCAAAGCTAGAGAATACTCTTGCCAAATAGCGAAGCAGCCAATTCCACCGCTATTTT
>JASJGT010000226.1:0-7289 GCA_033791405.1 Desulfuromusa sp. | reverse complement strand
TGATCAGATTGTAATGAAGCAAAGCAAGGATATCTTCTTCATCCTCAACAACAAGAATGTTTTTTTCCAGTCTGTCATATAACCTCACATTATTTCAAAAGATTTTGCAATATCCACCTCTTTTGTTATGATATTTTGAGTTTATCAGATTTAAAAACCATTTCCACACGACAGTCCAAAAAAGTGGAGTCTTTCCTGAGATCCAGAGGCTTGATCGTAGAATGACAGAAAACATATTCACTATTTTCAACCGAAACATAAGTTATTTATGCTACAAATTCAGAATTATATTTATCAGTAATTCTCCCTTTTCCTGCAGGAGGTAATATGCAACATTTTGCCTTGACTATTATCGGCCGTGACCGCCCCGGAATTGTTTCACAGGTGACCGGACTCCTTTATCAGAGTGGTTTCAATATTGCCGACTCCAGTTGCTCAATTCTCGGTGGGCAATTTTCGATGATCCTCCTTATTTCCAATCCTGAAATTTCAACCAAAGAACAGTTTAGTGATACCTTCAAGTCACTGGAAGAAACTAATCTGTCGGTCTATATCCGCACTCTGAAACCTGGGGGAGAAATTCGCCCAGAGTTGGAAGGTGAGCTGTGCATGATCTCGGTCTACGGAGCTGACAAACCGGGGATTGTCTACCAAGTTGCCAAAGAACTGGGTGATCGCAACATTAATATTACCGATCTGAATACCAAACTCATCGGCGATGAATTGAAACCTGTTTACGTTATGATGTTGGAAGCTATGTTGCCCGAAGGCTCAGAGGTAGAAGACGTTGAAGAGTGGATGAAAGAATTGAAACAGAAGCTCCAGGTGGATATTTCAGTCCGTTCTCTGGCAGCGATGGAACTGTAATACGATGGCTGTCAGAGAAGTCCTTGTCTATCCCGATTCCCGCTTAAAAGAGGTCTGTGCCCCAATTGTCAACTTTGATCAATCGGCACAACAACTCCTTCAGGATCTTGTTGATACCATGGTTGATGCTGGACATTCCGTTGGCATTGCCGCTCCGCAACTCGGAGATCTCCGCCGTGCCGCCGTGGTTGATGTGTCCAAAAGCAAGCTGGGGAAAAAACAGGAGAACCACGGATTGCTGCAGATGGTCAATCCGGAAATCATTGAAAAAGAGGGGAGTCAGATCGTCCGGGAAGGGTGCATGTCAGTTCCCGACTATACCGGCAACGTGACCCGCTCAGAATCAATTGTCGTTCAATTTTTCGATCAAAATCAGCAGCGACAGGTGATCCGTGCCGAAGGGTTTGAAGCCATTGCCATTCAGCATGAACTGGATCACCTGGATGGCTTTCTCTTTCTGGATCGGGTCTCAAGCCTAAAAACTGATCTTTTCAGGAGAAAGAAATGATAACCTTTAAAAGCTGTCGGCAAGTCACCTGACCGATAAGCTTACCGTTTTCAATAACAGGTCTTCTGCGCTGCCCTTGATGCAACATGGAAGTCATAACATCAAAGAGTTGAGCAGTAGGCGATACTACAGTCACTTCTTTGGTCATAATATCTTGCGCTCTTAAAGATGAGGCATTACGTCCTTCATGATAGATGCTCCCAGACATCTCTCTGAGACAATCTAACTCAGATATCATCCCCACAAGAGTATTCGAACTATCGACAACAAGAACACCTGAAAGTTTATGTTTCAGGGTAAGTTTGGCGACATCAATAATATTAGTGTCAGGCAGGACTGTCATAGGTTTTGGATTCATAAAGTCTTTAATATGAAATGATTCTGTCATCTGCTCCTCCAAGTTATCTGTCTGATTGTCTTAAGAAGTATACTTATATAATTGATACCATATTATCTACAGAATGTCTCAATTAACCTTTATCCCAAATCGCCGCACTCTGCTGGCGTTTAATTGGCTCTCTTTCCCAATACTTTTAAGTGCTGCAGAAGCCTTGTCAGAAATAACCCGCTGATGCTCAGCCATCCCTCCCAGACGACTGAATTTCAAACAAAGGTCGATATGCTGGGTTAGTTTCTCCCCATGCTGAGACTTAAATAACTGAATAAATTCTTCGGTTGTCGCTTGAGACAGTTGGATCTCCTCTTCTTCACAACATTCATCATTGGCTAGGATAAGATCACAAAGTTCCAATAATGAGAGTTTTGTTCTCAGCGATTCATGCTTTTCTCTGAACTTCAGAATAACTTCCAGATCCCTCACTTCACCGGAGAAGGAAGATGCATCTAAATTGAAAATCTCTGTTTCTTCAGCCCTTTTTTCGATGTACAAGCCAATAATTTTTGTTGCCAGTTTCCCTTTGCCTAAATTGCGGAGCAAACGAACCGTCCCGTCAAGATTGACCGGACTGATATACTTAGCATTATTTTTAAAACTTTCAGAGAGGCAATTGACAACTTCCTGATCATTATCGTCAAATGATTCATTGAACTTCTGCCAAGCCTCTTGAAAAGAATTTTCTGAACGAGCTGCCATAATTTTCTCATTCAATATTGCAGCCTCTTTCAGGAAATTTCTTTCATCAACATAGCCATTCTCAACTAACCGGGCAATCTGTTGATCAAATTCGTCAACTGAATAATTGTCATAGTTTCTCAAGAACGCACACCAATCCTGCTGCTGTGTCGTCAGAGCAACTTCATCATCCAGATCACTGAAGGTACTGTTACGACTCACAACAAAACTGTAATCAGGGGTCGCGTTTGACTGGCCATAATAACACCAGCTGAGCAAGGTTACTGTATGTAGAGCCTGAGATAAAACCTGGTCTTCATAGACTTTCAATAGTGGCACAAGTAATGCGGATAGTTTTTCAATTTTTTTGATGATCCGGATATTGTTAATTCCAAGCTTGATAATATTTTGACCCAACTGACGTGCAACTTTGTCACTATTTAATGCGATTTCAACGCAATCCTCTGCCGTTGGAGCAAACCTTAATTCGGTATCGATAACTTTCTCACGAAGTTTAATATAGTCGATTGAGGAATTGTCACTTAGACTCTCATCATTCAGGATCAATACGACCTTACACTTTTTCTGCTCTTTCAACTGGGTCATCAACCCCAAAATATCCTGTGCCTCGATGCTTTTGCCCTTTCTTTCAAAATCATCAATACAAATGATAGTTTTCTCTAAAGAGAGAAAAGAGAGAGAATTGATCATGGAATGATACTGGTCAATCGATGCACTTGATGAAAGGAGTGGTAAAGATTTTTTACCCAGAGATTTAAGCAAGTCTGCGGTATTATTTTTGAAACTCTCAACCGTTGGTCTTCGGCCGATAGATCTTCTATCCACCATATTTTCAAAAATAGAAAACTTTAAATCATCCAGGGAATTGATTCCAAAAAGAGAAACATATGAGTATTTTTTCAGTGCAATTTTATTTTGATTTTTAGCATTGCCCAGGTATTTGTTCCAGGCATAGGTTTTACCAACCCCCCAGGCACCTTTAATTGACATCACTTCAGGAGCCTCGCTTGCGAGAAAGCGACCGATCTGGTTTTCTATAATATCAATCGACATAATACCTCATTTACTAGCGGCTGGTCAGTGCCAGACGAACTCCAAGGGCAATCAAAACTACCCCCATACACCGCTCAACCCAATACCCAAATCGAGCAAAACCGCGACGGACAGCAGGCTGAGTCAACACAAAGCTCAATCCACAGAACCAGATTCCAGTTGCTATCGACATATAAAGACCATAGACAAACTGAACACCCTGCGGAGTGTCAGGTTTAATAATAACGGAAAAAACAGAAAGAAAAAATAAAGTTGCTTTAGGGTTAAGAACATTGGTCAGAAAGCCAATTCTGAGAGCCTGAGCAGAAGAATATTTTCTCAGTGGCATAACTTCATCAGCCTCCGTAACGGGACGTTCTGGCTGAGCACGTAAAGATTTCCAACCAATATACAAGAGATATCCGGCACCAATCATCTTAATGATACTAAAAATCTGTACCGACTGCGAAATAATCAACCCCAGACCTAGCAACACGTAGGCAACATGGACAAGAATTCCTAAACCGATGCCAATACTGGTCCATATCGCGGCACTCCGCCCGGCTGATAAGCTTTGTCTGAGGACCATCGCAAAATCTGGTCCAGGGCTGGCGACTGCCAGCAGATGAATCACCGCAACAGTTAGAAACTCATTTAAATATTCCATCTTGTTCCCCTGAGAAGCTCAAGCATCTGAACTCGAAACTTTCCGGCACCACCGTTAGCGGGATGGCGCACCTTGGTTGCAGGAATATTCAACTGTTGTAGCTGCAAAGCCGATTTCTCTCCAATGGCAACAATCTGCTTGAACTCCCCTAGTTGCAGAAGTTGCAATAGCATCTTGTGACCTGAAACCAGTTCATCATCCTTGGGAGTACGATTGCTGAGCAACCCTTTATCAGGATGATAAGGGTGCCAAGGAAAAGCATTCCACAAGATCACCCGGCGCGGATCTATTCCCTGATCGGCCAGAAAACCCCAAACAATTGTTGCCGTCGGCTCGGTAAATCCCTGAGCCTTTAAATCTTCACGACTGGTTCGCCGGGGAGAAATATTCTGAAAAACCATCTCTGGGTAGAGATTTTTATGTTGTAACCCACCCAATAAAAGCCGTTCTGAAGTCATCGGGATACCACTGAAATGGCCACCCTGATAGCCGATAGCCTCGGCACAGAGGAGGGTATCAGCAACTCCGATCCGCTCCTGCAAATAGTTAAGCAATTGCCGCCTGCGCACCTCCGGACCCTGATCATCCAGATCGTGTTGCAGATCGATATCCCCCCAGGGATTGAAAACTCCAGAGGCACGATAGCTGCTAAGTGAAGTGACAAACTTTTCAGGCATCGACAATTTCCTGGATCAAAATAAATGGCTGAACGATCAACATCCGAAACAGCTTATCGGCTCCGTCCTCCCAGTCTTTCAACTGTTGATCTGTCGGTTTTCCCAGTTGCCCGGCAGAAAGCCAGGATTCAACCCGGTTTTTGTCATCATCGGCAACTGCAACTGCCGCTTCAATCAAATCGATCTCAGCAGAAAAGACAATAATAGAATCTCGTTGCAGATGAATCTTTAGTTCTCGCCAGGTCACTTCGGCAAGATCACGCTTAAAACTTTCAACCATTCCTGACATATTATTCCTGTTCACCCTATCGTCAAAAAACTCCAGCGACACAATAGCCAGCCAGTTAGCATTCTATAGTCTCATTTTTAATTCAAGAAAATTAGCATGTTAGCCGATACACATGCTACAATTAATCCTCTTTTTTACTATTTTATCTCCGAACAGGAATTAAATGACTGCAGCCAAATCACAGCAAGGTGTTGATATTGGAGCCAAGCTACTTGGCGAATTTGTCAATGATGCTTATACCTTGCGGATTGAAGCACACAATAATCAGCTGGAATGCCGAGCTAACATTACCGTCCACAGTACCAATGATAGCATTTCCCCAGCTGATCTGATTTCTATCTTACATAACCAGAATATCACTGAAACCGTTGATCTTGAACAGGTTGCTATCTTCTGCAGTGAAGCAGCCCTGGGAGAAGATCCTCAACAGTTTACCCTGGCCAAAGGGACAGAACCGGTTCACGGCAAAGATGGTTGGTTCGAACTTATTGTTGCAACCGGAAAAGAGAAAACTGATCTGGTTGAAGATAAATCTGGGCGTGTCGATTTTAAATCACTGCAGAGCTTTTCCAATGTTGTCCCGGAACAGCATATCGGCAATATTCATCCACCAAGTACAGGGGAATCTGGCAATACCGTCACCAGTGAATCTCTTCCGCCACTGGCAGGCAAACCAAATCATATTATTGCTGGAAGTGGAGTCCGATTCAGCGATGATGGCACGCAGGCCATAGCAGAACAGGCAGGACGGGTCGTTTTTGACAATAATGTCCTGACTGTTGCTGAAGAGTTTACGGTTAATGGTGATGTTGATTTAAGTGTTGGTCATATCAGCTTCAAAGGATTTGTTGATATCAAAGGGGATGTTCTGGATGATTTCAATATCTCCGCAACAAAGGGGATCAATATTACTGGTGCAGCAGGTGCCTGCCAAATCAACTCTGATGGCCCGGTTACAATTGGTACCATGGCCGGCAAAGGAGCCGGTATAATCACTTGCAAAGGGACCTTGCAAGCCCGCTACCTGAATCAGGTAACAGTAGAGTGTTGGGGCGATGTCAACATTTCCCATGAAGTTCGTAACGCAGTGATAAAATCAACCGGCAGCATCAATGTTCCAAAAGGATTAGTAACAGGAGGGGAACTGGTTGCTCTCGAAGGAATCGAAGTCAAAATCCTTGGGGCGAGGGCTGGAGCAAAAACCAATGTCACCTCCGGAGTTTATTTTCCCGAAACCGACCGGCTCAAATTTCTCCGCAACCAAATAAAAAGTATTGTCGATCAAATCAAAAGAATCGGGACAACTCTGAACACCCTGAACAAAAAACCGGGGACTGAAAAACGAAAGGCACTCCGGGAAGCAACCGAATTACGGATTGGAATTCTAACTCAAAGGCAAGTCAATCTTGATGAAGAACGGGAAGAATTAGCAGAAGAGTTGCTCAACTTTAGTGTCGATGAGCACCCGACAGCAAATCCACAAATCAATATCCTCAGTACCCTGAAAGAAGGGGTCGCTATTGAACTCGGTGAAACCAGCGATAAAATTAAAACCGAGATCTCTGGACCCGTTTCAATTGTTGAAAATACTGAACAGGGAGGATTTCGTTATTTAACCTATTCTCCTCTCAAGATCGACGCAGAGAAGATTGGAGGAGAAACACTCTCCGAAAGTAATGCAAAAAAAGCTTGATCGCCCGGCAACGGAGAGGTTACTCCCTCCTTTTCTCCATGCGGGCAACCACCTTGGTCGCTGCTTGGTTTGCAGCATGAACACAATCGTTCAAACCCACCCCGTAAAAAGCATTTCCGGTCAGAATTAAGTCAGGAGAACCCTGTAGCGATTCTTCCAACTCCTGCAACCGTTGTGCGTGGCCGCGGGTATATTGTGGGATAGCGTGGCGATGGCGAAATATTTTTACAAAATCTGGCTCACGCTCGATCTTCATAATCTGTTTCAAATCATCCATCGTCCGGGCTTTCACTTCATCTTCAGAAAAATCGATCGCAGCAGAATTCGCAGCCCCTCCCATCATCGAACGCAATAACACCATCCCTTCCGGGGCACGATTAGAAAAAATACTGGAGTCCCAAAGGGTTCCCAGTGTATTGCACCCTTCTGCTTTGGGAATCAGATAACCAAAACCATTCAGATC
>JASJGT010000225.1:0-9776 GCA_033791405.1 Desulfuromusa sp. | reverse complement strand
GACAACCATAACCAGGTTGTTCAGATTATCCCGCGACGCCATATTAATCGTGCCGCGCACCTCAGGTTCATCAGTTTCGCCATCACCGACAAAGCACCAGACCCGACCGCCATTTTTCGGTTTTAATCCTCTGTTCTCCAGGTATTTCATGAACCGGGCTTGATATATTGCCGTCGGTGTCCCGAGTCCCATGGAACTGCTCGGTACCTGCCAGAAATCGGGCATATTACGTGGATGCGGATAAGAAGAGAGACCACCGCCAGGTTGCAACTCGCGGCGGAAATTCTTCAATTGTTGTTCACTTAAGGAACCTTCCAGGAAAGCCCGAGCGTAAACACCGGGAGCTGCATGGGGTTGAACCAGCAACAGATCACCACCATATTCGCTACTTGCAGCCCGGAAGAAGTGGTTGAAACCGACCTCCATCTGGGTGGCCGCTGAAGCATAAGTGGCAATGTGGCCGCCGACTCCGGTTCCGGCATCGTTGGCCTGAAGAACCATCGCCATCGCATTCCAGCGAATGATATTCTCAATTTTCTTTTCCAGTTCCAGATCGCCAGGATATGCCGGTTGTCGGTTCCAATGGATACTGTTGACGTAAGGGGTATTCAGGGTCGCTTCATTGATCTGAATCCCTTTATTCAAAGCATGACTCTGCAGTGCCCGGAGAATTTCCCGAACCGCTTCATCCCCTTTTTCTCGACTCAGACCGTCCATGGCGTCGAGCCAGTCCTGGAGTTCTTCTTCATTCAAATGATGTGGGAGGATCTCAGCCATATTAACCTCGTAATCGAAAGGATATAGATAGGTGGAATTCTACACGAAAATAGTGGAATGGGGAAGTTAGAGCTCTGACAGAAGGTTAATCAGAGACTTTTTGCCGTAACTCTTTAACTTTGCCACGCAGTTTTTTTTGACCGATTCGTTTCTCCATTGAACTTTTACTCGGGCGTGATCTTTTACGTGATTTTTGTATGATCATGGCAGATTGAATTAATGTCTGCAGCATTTGTAGAGCATTGAGACGATTCTGTTCCTGGCTGCGGGTCTGCTGTGATTTGATGACAATCACGCTATCTTTGTTGATCCGCTGGTCGGAAGATTGTTGCAGGCGCTGTTTCAAATCGTCAGGGAGAGATGAATTTTGAATATCAAAGCGCAGATGAATACCGGTGGAAACCTTATTGACGTTCTGTCCACCGGCACCCTGTGAACGGATGGCGGTTAATTCAATTTCTTGCTTAGGGATAATAATATTGTTTGAGATCTGCAGATCTTCCATTTGGGTCCTTTTTAGCTGCTGACCCGACCGGTATTCAAACTCTGAAGTAGCGGCTTAAGAAATCTTTCAAAGGTGACCAGCTGTTTTGCGGTCAATAGATCAATATCTCCTTCATTATCGAGCAAAAAAGTACCAACGCCAATGACCGTTTTTGGCAGGTACCCTGTTCCGGCAACGCTCTGTTCAATTTTATCGATTCTTTTGCTGATCAGGTTTCTCAATAGCTCTAGGTCGAGTTCCATATGCTGTTCTCCAAATTTCCCACAGAGTTGGTCTGTGTTTGCCACGTGAGGATAAAATATTGTGCGCTACAGTTCAAGAATGAAAGAGATCGACCCAGATTACACGTGACCGAGTTGCTTGGAAAAATATTCCGGCACCCCGGTGTCAAAGGTCATTTTTTTTCCACTGAAGGGGTGGATGAAGGAAATCGATCGGGCATGGAGAGCAAGCCGTTTCGAAACAATCTTCCCACTTCCGTATTTGCTGTCCCCAGCGACAGGATGTCCTTTTTCCGCGAAATGCACGCGAATCTGGTGTTTTCGACCGGTAAGGAGATGAATTTCCACCAGGCTGAAACCTTTGCTCTCTTTCACCACTTTGTAGGCCGTATGGGAAAGCTTCCCCTTGGCAGCATCAGGAGTTGAGTAGACCCCGTGGGCGGTATTCTCGGTCAGATAGGTGGAGATCGTTCCCTCTTTTGGTGTCAGCCGACCTTGGACGATAGCCAGGTAGTACTTGTCGGTCTGCTCCCAATGCTCCTGTAAAAATTTCTTGGCCAGTTCGCTTTTGGCAAATAGCAGTACCCCGGAGGTGTCTTGATCCAGACGATGAACCACATAGACCCTGTTTCGTGATTTCGGATTGCCCTTACGGACATAATCATTGAGCAGATAGTGGACTGTTCTCGACTTGTTCCGTTCAGTGCCGACAGTCAGCAGTCCGGCTGGTTTTTCCACCACAAGGATCTCCTTGTCCTCATGCAGGATGGTCAGCCCTTTTGGTTGCCGTTTTTTTTTGCGCAGATGATTCAACTGATTTCCTGTGTTAGTTAAGGGTCTTATACTCAACCTTGATAATCTCAAGTTCTGTTTGACCGCCAGGAGTTGAAAATGAGACCAAGTTGCCAACTGTTGAGCCCAGCAGGGCACGGCCAATGGGGGATACCCAGCTCACGTAACCGCGTGAAGCATCGAGTTCATCTGTGCCGACAATACTGAAAACTTTCTCTTCTCCCGCTTCGTTCTCAACCGTGACGGTACAGCCGAAAAGCACCCTGCCGTTGGCAATTTTCTGCTGTTCAGCTGGGTCAACGATAGTCGCAGCTTCCAGGCGTTGGGTCAGAAAACGGATCCGTCCGTCATATTGCCTGAGCTTTCTTTTGGCGTAATGGTAGTCTGCGTTTTCACTTCGATCACCATTGCTTGCAGCCCAAGTGGCAGTTTTAACCATCTCGGGTCGTAGCTGGTAGAGGGTTTCTTTGAGTTCAGACCTCAACCTCCGAGCACAGGCCGGTGTCAGATAAATCGGGATAGGTTTCGCTGTTTTTTGATTCGACATGGCGACTCAGTTCAATGTTGATGAAGTTTTATCTTATGCTGTTTTTCAGGGGAAATGGGAGTTCAATGCCTCTATTTTCTCCTGTTTACCATAGACCCCTTAGATTCTCCTGCCTCCTGTGCCTTGCCACCCCTGCGTGGTTTATTGCTATCTTGTTTTTGACCACGACCAGTTCTCCTATTTTCACCTTGAGCCTGTACCTGCTTTGGCTTTTTTGGTTTCTTCGGACGTACCCTCGTTTGGCGGGTTAACGGAACTTTATGGCTCGGTATAAAACCGGTCTCAACTTCGCGTACCAAGGTCTGACAGATCAAAGTTTCAATCGCAGCGAGCAACTTGACTTCACCGGCACAGACCAGAGAGATTGCTTCCCCTTGCGAATTGGCACGACCGGTTCGACCAATGCGATGAATGTAATCTCCTGGAACTTTGGGTAGATCAAAATTAATTACGTGAGGAAGTTCGTTGATATCGAGACCGCGTGCGGCGATATCGGTGGCGACCAGGACACGGGTTTTGTTTGCCTTGAAGTCGGCAAGAGCACGAGTTCGCAGCCCCTGACTTTTGTCTCCATGAATTGCCACTGCAGAGATGTTCTCACTCTTCAGGTGCCTGACTAATTGATCAGCGCCATTTTTGGTACGGGTGAAAACGAGCACTTGCGACCAATCTCTGCTGCGAACCAAGTGGCTGAGAAGGGTTGATTTTTTGCTTTTATCGACCTCACAGACCCACTGTTTAACGCTTTTCGGTGCAGAATTTCGTGGGCTGATCTCTATCTTCACGGGATTTTTGAGTAGACCGTTGGTGAGCTTACGAATATCGTCAGAAAAAGTTGCTGAGAAGAGCAGGTTTTGGCGGTTTTTAGGCAGCAACTCAAGGATCTTGCTGATTTCGTCTCTGAACCCCATGTCGAGGATCCGATCCGCCTCATCCAGCACCAGCGTTTCCAACTGTGAAAACTTCACGGCGTTGCGGCTGAAAAGGTCAAGTAAGCGCCCCGGTGTTGCCACCAGAACATCAATCCCGCCGCGCAGTTTCATCATCTGTGGATTGATCTTCACACCACCGTAGACAACGCCCGATTTCAGCAAAAGGTGTTGACCATAGCTGGCAACGTTCTTCTCAATCTGTACAGCGAGCTCGCGGGTCGGTGTCAGAATCAGGGTGCGGATGTGGTTTGCCCGCACTTGGTTGCCGTTGGCCAGTCGCTGTAGCAGTGGCAGGGCAAAGCTGGCAGTCTTCCCGGTGCCGGTCTGCGCCGCAGCCATAACATCCCTGCCAGCGAGGATAGCGGGGATCGCTTTAACCTGGATAGGGGTTGGAGTGGAATATCCGATTTCGTTGATAGTACGAAGAATCGCCTCGGATAGTCCGAGAGATGCAAATGACATAGGGTGGTTTCTCTTTAAGTGGTTGCTGGCTTCAATAGTGGAACGTGGTGTTGTTCGCCCTGGCAACGGGATTGTACGTTGCTGCAGACGATATAATCAAGCGGATAGGGTTTCTTTCCGTACCAGCGGGGTGATACTGCAGGACAGTTCGCCTTCGCTCAGCCAGATCTCACCATCCTGCACCGTGCACTGCAACTGCATGTTGCGTTGTACGAAGCTTGTCAACTTCTTGCTTGCCACCGCTGGAAGTTCGATGACAGTCAAGTTGGCAAATCGTTGCAGCTTGTCGGTGTTTCGCTGCCACCACAAATCAGCACCACGACCGCCGTAGAGGTACAAAAAAACCTGTGCCGCGCGACTACAGGCCTTGCGTACCCTACGTTCATCCGGCAGGCCAACATCAATCCAGAGCTCTATTTCGTTGGTTAAACTCTTCTGCCAGAGATCTGGCTCTTCATCAATGCACAACCCTTTGGTGAAACTCAGATGCTCATTGGCGTGCAGGGCAAAAGCGAGCACCCGCACCATCATCCGCTCGTCGGTCTCCGAGGGGTGGCGCGCCAAAGTCAGCAGATGTTCGGCGTAATAGTTGCGATTCATGTCAGAAATCTGCAGATTGATTTTAAAAATAGTGGCTGTCAGCGCCATTGCAGTGTCCTTAAGAGAGTCCGAAACAGGTGAATGTTTAGGGTGTTACTCGGTTAGCGGTTGCTGGTCAGGACGGAGAAACGGAGAAAGTAGGGCTGTATGTTAGTTCACTTTCAAGAATAACACCTTTAACTCTTATTGATCGGCCGGTAAATAATCAGCCCCTTCTTCCCCCCGAGGTATGGGAGCAACTCTTCGTCTACCACCTTTTCCAGTGACAACCTTGAAGAGGCATGCCGGAGGAAGACCTTGCCTGCTTTTTTAACGACAATACCGCTATGGGACACATCCAGTCCTGGCTCAAGGCTGTAAATACCAACATAGTCACCACTTCGTAATCGGGCAAATACCGATTCATTGACCGCTTCGGGTAGAATAAAGACAATCTCCCGTTTCTTTACCGGATAGCCAGGCAGATACAGTGTGCCGTCTGCCTTTTGGTTCAATTGCTTCTCGACCCGGAGAATACCTGTCCCGCCGACCAGATTGGTCACATTGTGCAGTTGGGTGAAGTCCCCATCCCCCCATTCAGAGAAAAAATGATTCCGGTTTAAGAAATTGACCTGTCCTTCGCGGTAACGGATGCGACACAGCATCTCCTTGAATTCAGTAAAATTGGAGGTTCTGCGGAGCGCCTCTACGTAGTCGAGTAGGGTAAAGCAATCGACTCCATCCAGACGAAGAACAAACACCTCGGCTGTCTTAGCGGTACCGATCAGGGAGTTGGCTAAGTAGGGCGTTTCGAGAAAAGCTGCAGAGATGAATGTGACTCTCTGTCCTGGCTCCGGAATTTTTCCGGCTGCGCTCAACAGGTGTTCAATTTTTTCCCGGTTCCAGTCACCCAGATCAACAGCTTTCTGCATTGGAGCCGAGCAAGAGATCAAAAAGACCGGTAAGACCAAGAAAAAAGTGATTCCCAAGACCATGCGGCGGATGCTGGAACTTCCTATTTTTGAACATATATATGGCGATAGGCTTTTTAAATACATAATCAATGAGGATCTTCTCTCCGAGATTTCCTAGAAGTTTTATCCACAAGGGTGAACAGCTGATCAATATCACCTTTTTGTTTCGTTAGCTGCTGTCCAAGCCCTTTATACTGTTATTACATTTGCGTGCTCGTGTGTGTTATGCAAAGTAGCACGCAGAAAGGGGGGCTGACCAGCATGTTGCCGAGACGGTCCCCAAGTACTCTAGCAGCACTCATGGTGCATATGGAAGGTCTCGCGCCAGCCGTCGTGAAACAGAGATCAGGAGTCTGCTCCCAGTTAACAAGCGGCGGTTGTTCGCGTCATCTGAAAACGTGATCGGGGAACCCTGATTCAGGATCGTACCATGTCAAGTTGTAGGGCAGCCATTGACCGTCGAAATTCTGCTACACAGAAAACAACGCTGTCTTGACGGAAGAGCACATAAAAAAGCCTCCGCTCATCACGGAGGCTTATAGCATCATAGTAGTTTAGAGATTACTTCATCCCTTTGCAATTAGAGTAATAGGTGACCGTTGCCGGCCAGTCGGAGAAGACTCCGAGAACGCCGACATCCTGTGCGAGCACATCCAGGACGTTGAGCATATCGCCGTCGTTATTGATCACCGAAGGAATACTCTGGTAGTAGAAACCGCCGCCGGATGAGAGAAATCCAGAGCGCTCAAGAGTCCAGGTAATAATTTCAAGGCCCGCTTTTTTGGCTTTTTTGGCATATATCGAGGGGACGATTTTGTCGTTACCGTCGAGTGCCACCAGAAAGTACATGGGTGGGGCAATAATCCTAACGCCCTGCTGAACAAGTTCTTCCATGGTTTGTGGCCAGGTCGATGGGTCGGTGTGATCGAAGCCACTAACACCATAGCGCCCGTCAAGATAAACACCCTGTTTACCGAAATCCGGTTCGTTGTGCAGCCAATACAGAACATCTTTAAGATTGAAGGACTGGGCAAAAACCTTCTTCGGCGAAACGCCGGCATCCTTGTATTCGTTGATCATCTGCTGGGCATATGCTTCCTGGGTGTAATCCCCCTGATACGGCATTTCAACACCGGGAGATTTCAGTTCGGGGGTCATTTTGACGCTCAGGCTTTTGAACAGCTCGATGCTTTCGGCGTGGGTCATCAGGGTGCCGTGTTCGGCATAAAGGTCGGTCCGGTAATTTGCTGTAGCGTCCATGTATTCTTCAACCGTGGTGGCATTGGGGTTGGACGCGTCCATTTTACCGTTGAGCATCCTGAACTCATCGAGGGTGATATCGCTGGTGCAACATTTGGCTTTTGCCTCAGTAATAGTTTCGCCATCGGAGTTGATGACCGCAGGTTCAAATGGTACCGTACATTTCTCGGCCAGTTCGGGAATGGCCAGAATGTTGGTTGTGGTGTGCAGATCGCACTGGGAATGGCGGCAGACCAGTTCGCGATCTTTGGTAAAGGTCACATCACACTCAATGATGCCCGCTCCCATGCGCGCCGCTGCCATGTAAGATTCTTTGGTATGTTCGGCAAACTGCAGTGAAGCACCGCGGTGACCGATCGAAAAATCGGTCCGTTTGAATGGTCCTTCAGAGCATTTCATCAGCTCTTCCTTCAACTTGCTTTCGTCCATATCGTTGACCAGAAAATATGGACGGGGTCCGAGTTGCACTGAATGACCATGATTCTGGAGCTTTTTCTCATTTTTTTCGTATTTTACTGCCTTGTAGTTCTCTTTTTTCTGTTTAGCGGACGCCGTGACCCCCATGAACATCACTGCGGCCAACACCATTGCCATCGTCAGTACCATTCGATTCATGCGCATGTTTTTTTCCTCCCTTTTCAGATCGTAAAAAATAGAGTTTCACCATGGCCTGAGGCTCCGTAGACTACCATTATAGCGGGTCTATCTGGAGTTTCTAGTCAATGAAACTTTTATATTTTTAAGTTCGATTAAGAGCAGTTATTTCAGGCGCTTATTACAAAAAAATCTTTCAGGTATTTTCTTTTACAGGACAATAACTAGTATGGGAGGGGGGTGTTAATTTACTAACGGCGGTGCGAGGCGGCGCCAGCCGTGGTTAAGGACAATCAGTTTGTTGAACAACAGATCAGCAAGTATCTGTTCTCAGTGCTTTTCGTGAAGCTCTATCGACAAGGGTAAAAAGCTGATCTATCTCACTTTTTTGGTTCGAAAGCTGATGTCCAGGGATTTTAACCAATTTCCAATCCAACAGATCAGTCAGTCGATAAAACTGCTGGTACAGCTCATAATTGTTGAGGAGCTTATTTTTATTTGAACGATAATCATTTTGTTCTAACCGATCACGTCTTCCCGGTAAACCGATAATATTTTGCGAATCCGTATAAATAATCACTTTGCGATCTATTTTCTGAATATCGCTGAGCGCCCATAATAACGTCTGCAATTCCAGTTTTGTGGACGATGTCTGCTCGAAGCGCTTCACTTTGACTCGTGTCGTTAACTCTTCCAACGAGAGTCCAGGTTCAGACACTGCGAGGTAAGCGCCATAGCCAATCTTTGACTGAGTATTCACACTTCCATCGGTCAGGAGGGTCAATTCAGGCAGCAGGATTTGTTCCCGATCGGTCTCGCTTTGCCGGGAATGTTGCTCCTCACGCGATCTTGGCAAAGAGCGCCTCGTGCAGGTTGACGGTGTGATTCTTTATCCGTCGCAGGGCAACGGCCATATCACTGAAGGTCAAGGCGGGCAGGGCACCGCAGGATCCCTCTTTCATCCGGGCGAGATGCGCTGTACGAATTGTATCCGCCAGATCGTTCAGCCGGGTGGCTTCGTCGTATATCTTGCGGGTGCCACTGGCCTCTTCGCGGTTGAAGGCCTTGCAGACTTGGGTGAAAAAAGAAAAAACCTCGTGATGGAACCCGATCAGGTCATCCCAGCCATCTTGACTGTAGTCAAGCTCATATCTATCGAGCCGTTTCATATAAGAACAGAGAGATGCGGCATAGTCGGCAATCGACTCCAGCTCATCAGCAGCCCGGATAAACCCATAGGCTCGGTCCGACTGCTTGTTACTGGCGTTACCGGCTTGCATCAGGGTGACGGTAAAGGTAGTGATTTCATGTTGAATGATATCTGTTTCATCTTCGAGTGCTATCACCTTGCGGTAGAAACGATCACGGCCTTTAAGGTGGCGTTGCAGATAACTGCCGGAATGGCGCAGCGTCTTGTGGACAAGTTTCTGCATCCGTTTAAGTTCCTCAAAGATCATTGTATTGCCCATTGCCACAGGGATGGTTCCGGGATTGCCGATATATTTAAATGAACCTTTTTGGGCTCCTTGTTTTTCTGGAATCATTTTGGTGACCAGCTGAGCCAGTTGGTTGAGAAAAGGTAACATCACCAGGGTCGCGGTGACATTGAAGAAGGTATGCGCCATGGCAATGTGGGCGGCCATGTAGGGGTGATTCCCTTCGGCATTGGCAAAGCTGGCAACCCCTGGGACGAATTTGTCGACCATATCAACGTAGGGTGTGAAGAAAGAGATAATGATGAAAACCCCCAGCAGGTTGAACACGCTGTGAGCCAGCGCTGCGCGCCGAGAGGAAATTGTCCCGCCGATTGCAGCAAACTGGGCGGTAATCGTGGTGCCAATATTTTCACCCATGACGAGGGCGACAGCTGTGTATAGCGGGATGGCGCCAGTTGTAGCAAGGGCAATGGTGATGCCGAGCATCGCCGAACTGCTTTGGATGATCATCGTCATCATGCAGCCGATGGCAACGCAGCCGAGAATACTCAGTAGTGATTGAGCATCGAGGGAGAGCATCAGATTCATGAACCCTTCGTCGCTGCGAAGTGGTTTGAAGGCGCCGCTCATGATCTCAAGGCCGAAGAAGATCAGGCCCAGGGCGACTAAAATCTTGCTACCCGCCGAGATACGCTCA
>JASJGT010000224.1:0-4877 GCA_033791405.1 Desulfuromusa sp. | reverse complement strand
TCCTGAGTATGGGGGCGGAGGACGTTTCACGACAAGAGTTTTTGCAATATTTAGAGAAAGCAGAAGTTCCCCCCCATGGACCATTCGTCAGTCAATTTTGATGGCGTCGAAAAAAGTTCACCCTATGGAGTTGCAGCTCTCTATTCATCACAGGCGTTGTGGACTGCGGCACATGAAAAATTGCCAGTAACTTTTATTGTGGTGAATAACCGCGAATACAATGTTCTGAAAAACTTCATGCGTACACAGCCACATGTTACGTCGGCGCAGCAGAATAAAGTAAATCAACAGGGTTCATTTGTTTATCAGTTCTTTGGGTTGTTGTGATATAAAGCCATTTTTCTTGTGCCCAAATGTTCTGGAAGTTACGGAAAATGTTACAGCTTAAAAAAATCGATAAATACTTTGCCGATCGAAGAATTTTTTCTGCAATTGACTGGCATATCCGCCCGACTGATCGGATTGGTCTCTGTGGTGAGAATGGGGCTGGGAAATCAACGCTCCTGAAACTTTTGGCCGGGTTGGTTGAGTGTGACGGAGGAACCCTTCAGGTTGCCAAGGGGACAACTTTCGGTTATCTACCGCAAGATGGATTGGCGCATCAGGGGCGTACGTTGTTTGCAGAAACCCAGAGTGCATTAGAAGATTTACAACAGATGGAACAAGAACTGCGGCTACTGGAAAAAAATATTGCAGATGCCGCAGAGGATGCCGAACTTGAACGCTATGCTGAACTGCAGCAGTTGTTTGAGCAACGTGGTGGCTATCGGCTAGAATCCGAGGTTGGTCGGGTTCTCCACGGCCTTGGTTTCAGTGCTGCCGATTTTGACAAACCCTGTGAAACTTTTTCCGGTGGTTGGCAGATGCGAATTGCGTTGGCTAAATTGCTATTACAAAAACCCACCCTTCTTCTTCTAGACGAACCGACCAATCATCTGGATTTGCCTGCTCGGGATTGGTTGGAAGATTATTTGCTGAACTATCCTTATGCCATTGTGCTGGTTTCTCACGATCGTTTTTTTCTCGATAAAGTCATTTTACGAATCGTGGAAATCTGGAATGGTGATCTAACTAGTTATTCGGGTAATTATAGCCGCTATATCCGCTCAAGGAATGAGCGGATCATGGCTTTGAAGGCTGCAAAACAACAGCAAGATGAAGAAATTGACCGAATTGAAGGGTTCATTAGTCGATTTCGTTATCAGGCCAATAAAGCTTCTCAGGTGCAGAGTCGCGTCAAGCAGCTGGAAAAAATTGAAAGGATCTCCTTGCCGCCGCAGCGGAAAAAAATTGCTTTCAGTTTTCCGGCACCACCAAAGGGGGGGCGATTTGCTGTGAGTTTGAATCGTGCTTCTCAGTATTATGGAGATCTCAAAGTATTACAGCAGGTTGATGTTTATGTGGAGCAGGGGGAACGGGTTGCTTTGGTTGGGCCGAACGGAGCAGGCAAATCAACTTTAATGCGTCTTCTCGCAGGAGTTGAAAATCCGGTGGCGGGGGAGAGGGTAGAAGGTCATAATCTTCTGCAAGCTTATTTTGCTCAGAATCAGGCTGATGAACTGAATCCCACTCGAGATGTTTATGCTGAAATAATGGCTGAGTCGCCGGTAGCGATGGTTCCACGTTTGCGCAATATTTTGGGTGCCTTTCTGTTTTCTGGCGACGATGTAGAAAAGGCGGTCAAGATCCTTTCCGGTGGCGAACGTAACCGTCTGGCACTGGCAAAATTATTGCTGCGGCCAGCTAATCTTCTATTACTGGATGAACCAACAAATCACCTTGATCTCCAATCCAAAGAAATTCTACTCGATTCATTGCGAAAATATCAGGGAACAATCGTTTTTGTATCGCATGATCGCTATTTTGTTGATGCACTGGCTACCCGTGTTCTGGAAGTTGGTGGCGGCAAGGTTGTCTCTTACCCGGGGAACTACGAAGATTTTCTGCGTACCAAGCAAACTTCAGGAGATTCAAGTCACAGTGTTAACCGGGTTGAACAGCATATTGGAAAAATGACAGAAAAAGAGCCTGCGGGTGATAAGCAGTCCAGAATTCAGGCGCATACCGATCGAAGGGAACAGCAGCGTCGTGAGCAGAAACAACAGAAAGAATTGTCCAGCGTAGAAAGTAGGATTGAAGTCTTGGAAGAACAGCTAGAAAAGCTGGAACTGCAAATGGCTGAACCAGATATTTATCAAGATCAGAATCAGTGGCGACAAGTCAGTGCCGATCATGTTAAGTTGAAGAAAAATTTAGACAATTTGTATTTGCAATGGGAAAATTTGCAGACGTAGGTGTTCGATTTGAATTGCAGTGGAGTTCTTGATTAATGATTTTCTTGCCACGTGGCAACCCAATTAAGCAGAAAGTTAATCCGGCCCGTATCAACCTTCCCGAGGCAATGGAGAAATTGCGGTCTAGTACCTTTACGGGCTATCTCCGCTTTGATGCGTCACAAGGTGCCGGGGTGATTTTGTTTGAGGGAGGGCAATTGATCAGCTCGACCTTTGTTGGTAAGGGTGAGAATGAGCATTTGATAGCTTACGATGCTATTGCCAGAATTTTTGAAATTTCTATTCAGGGTAAAGCGGTTTTAAATATCTTCCGTTTGTCATCCGACGTGGTGTTAGGAGTTCATGCCCTTTTGCATGGTCGTTATCTGCAAAAAGGTCAGGATTTGACACGTTTTGATGTGCGTGCACAGTTGGATCAAATCAAAGAGGATGGGCTTACCGTTTGCGTGCGGGTTTATACCGATGACCAGACCACACTGATTTTTTATGATAGTGGTTATGCTCTTGGTTTTTTTCATGAAGGTGAAACAGAGCTTGAAACTACGGCTGATCTCGCCACTTCTGTGGCTCGCTTGCCGGGGGCTAAGTTGGATTTAGTGGAAATTACTAGTGCCGATGAAGTTGTTCTGGCTGATCTGATGGGCTCTGCTGATCTCGGACCAATTTGGCAGAGAACGCGTAAACTCTTGATGGAGGAACGGCACCAACGCGAGGAAACGTCGATACGGTCGCAAGAGCAGAACCAGGAACAAAAACGGCAGCATACTTTAACTATATTTAAAACAATTGCTGGAAACCATATTGGGAAGTTTGGAGTGACTCAGGTTGAGAAGGCGTTTGCTACAGTGGGTCCCGATTTGGGCACTGGAGAAATGGACAAATTTTATGTTGATCTGCAGAATCTTGCCCGACTTGTTGCCAAGCAGACAAAAATTACTACCATGATTGATGAGATGAAAAGGCAATTCAACTAATAACAGCTAATATTCCTGGGGTGATTTTTAGTCCGAAATGGCTAAAAACCAACGTAAAACAAGAACAATCCTGCAAGTTTGCTTATATGTGAGGTTTATTCTTGACCACCTTTCTGCTTTGAATTATACCTATCAGTTCGATAAACCATTGTTTTTTTCTCAATCTTTAATTTCAGGAGGCACACACATGAAAAAAATGACTATTTTAATTTCAACCTTGGCCCTCGTCTTGAGTATGGCAACAACAGGTTTTGCTGCTGATACCATTAAGCTTGGTGTTGCGGGTCCCCACAGTGGTGACTTGGCACCCTATGGTATCCCCGCTATGAAAGCTGCTCAATTAGTTGTCAAGAAAATCAATGCTCAGGGTGGTGTTCTTGGTAAGCAAGTTGAATTGCTGATTCAAGATGATCAATGTAAGCCTGAGATTGCAACCAATACAGCAACCAAGCTGGTTACTGATGGTGCTGATGTTGTTCTTGGTCATATCTGCTCAGGTGCAACTAAAGCGGCCCTTGGTATCTACAAAGATGCTAAAATTCCAGTTATGTCCCCATCTGCAACCAACCCACCTCTGACCCAGAGTGGTGATTACCCTAACTTCTTCCGCACGATCGCTTCTGATGATATGCAGGCAAAAATGGCTGTTGATTTTGCCATCAATAAGCTTGGTGTAAAAAAAGTTGCAGTTCTGCATGACAAAGGTGATTACGGTAAAGGATTTGCTGATTTTGCTAAAAAATATCTGGAAGAGTCCGGCAAAGTTGAAGTTGTCTTGTTTGAAGGTATTACCCCAGGAGCCATGGATTATTCTTCTATTGTTCAAAAAGTTCGGAAAAATCAGGCAGAAGCTCTGATTTTTGGTGGTTATCATCCTGAGGCCTCCAAATTGGTATCACAAATGAGTCGCAAGCGTCTCAAAACTATTTTTATCTCTGATGATGGTGTTAAAGATGACAGCTTCCTGAAAGTTGCTGGCGATGCAGCAAACGGTGCTTATGTGACAGGTCCTCAAGACCTTTCCAGTATTCCTCTCAATGCTGCTGCAACAGCTGAGTTCAAGGCTGAGTACGGTACTGAGCCTGGTGCTTTCTTCCAAGAAGGTTACTCTGCTGCACTTGCCTTGCTGAATGCTATCGAAAAAGCTGGTTCTACTGATTATGATGCTGTAACTAAGGCGTTGCGGACTGAATATGTTCAAACTCCAGTTGGCAACATCAAGTTCGACAGTAAAGGCGATGCTGAGGGCGTTGGTTTCTCCGTCTACAAAGTTGAAAATGGCGCTTTTACTGAACTTAAGTAACTCGATAATCAATAACCAGCGCTAACCTGTTTTTATTGCTGTTTGAAGAAACCCTTTCAGGGGACTGGTGATCCTGCCAGTCCCCTGAAGTTTTGTAGCATTGGAACGTTGCAGCTACTTGAGCTGCTTATTGATTTATTGAAAGTCACTGAAAAAGTTGTCGGTTACAAACTATGCTGACATCCCTTTCACAACAATCGGTTGTAATTTATGGAATATTTTCTTGAACTCTTCCTCGGGGGCACAACCCGGGGTAGTATTTATGCCCTGATTGCCCTGGGTTACACCATGGTCTACGGCATTATT
>JASJGT010000223.1:0-6509 GCA_033791405.1 Desulfuromusa sp. | reverse complement strand
GACGCAACGTGAAATAGCAGGGTATAGACAAAACAAACTCAAGAAAAACAGACTAAATATTAAATCTTGGCACCCATCTTGGCACCCAACCACTAAAACTAAAAAGGGACTCACAGCTCAATGCCGTAAGTCCCTGATTTGTATGGCTCCCTTTGCTGGGCTCGAACCAGCGACAATCTGATTAACAGTTAAATATTGTGTGCGAATGGATAAGCCTAGCATTGTACAATTATAAATTGACGCAGCTTGAAAGCCTTGTAATATTTTAGGTAACGTTCGTCGAGTTAGGAGTAATGCTTTGTTAGGATATGAGCGGTGTATCTATCTATAATTAAGTTGTTATTTGTTGTTGTGGCAATCCTGGAGGAAAGGCATTAAAATGTCAATCTTGTCACCTTTCTTGTCACCCCAATGAGATGAAATAAAAAAGCACTTAACGGTTTTTCGCTAAGTGCTTGATTTTTATGGTGGAGCTACGCGGGATCGAACCGCGGACCTTTTGACTGCCAGTCAAACGCTCTCCCAACTGAGCTACAGCCCCTAATAGGTGGGCGATTTATAGCAAAGCAGTGCTTGCAGTGTCAATAGGAAAGAATGTCGTCGCAATGCTTAACCTTCTTATGACTTTCAACATAATCTATGTAGTTGTTCCTTATTAACTGTCGTGGTAAAGTTCTGTGCGAAAAATCTCAAAATCTTCCAAATGTACCAGCAGCCCGTCGGACTATTTGGGCTGAAGCGAAAATTTGGTCGTTTGTGATCAGATTTTGGCTCGTTTGAGAGTAATAGCCATAGCTATTGGTCGAAAAGGAGCTGAAATATGAGCCATACAGACGAATTTGCAGCCAGTTCATGATAGTCTGACAAGCTGCTAGGAGAGGATGACTATGAGCGGGCAACAGGATTTGCTGCGAACCTTACCGGCGATTGATCGAATTTTACGTGAAGAGCCTTTGCGGAAATTATCTCATCAACTACCGCAAGAGACTTTGTCCCATGCCGTTCAGGAATTAATTGCAGCATTGCGACAGGAAATTCTTGAGACCGGTCAAATTGTCCCCGCTGAGCGTCTCCATCCGGAAAATGTTGCTGCCGTTGCGGCTCAAAGCTGTCGTGAATTGCTGCAGCCATCGCTGCGTAAAGTGATCAACGCAACCGGGACTCTCTTACATACCAATCTGGGCCGAGCTCCACTCTCCTCACAGTCGTTACGTGCTATCAATGATGTTGCTGCTGGTTATTCCAATCTGGAATTTGACCTTGATAGCGGCTGCCGGGGTGAACGTTTTTCCCACGTCGAAAATTTATTAACCCAGTTAACCGGAGCAGAAGCAGCGCTGGTGGTCAATAATAATTCCGGGGCGGTTCTGCTGGCGTTGACAGCATTGGGTAAAGGGCGTGAGGCGATTGTTTCGCGCGGCGAGTTGGTAGAAATTGGTGGCGCCTTTCGAATTCCTGAAGTGATGGAGGCGGGTGGAGTGATTCTACGTGAAGTTGGGTCTTCAAACCGTACTCATCTTCATGATTATCAGCAGGTAATTAACGAAAACACTGCGATCCTGCTCAAGGTTCATACCAGTAATTACCGGATTGTTGGCTTTACCAAGGAAGTGCCGGCAAGGGAGTTGTTGCCACTTGCCCGGGAGAACGATCTGGTTCTGATGGAAGACCTGGGTAGCGGATTACTATTGGATCTAAGCAGTTATGGATTGGAAAGAGAACCAACCGTGCCGGAAGTGGTCAAAGCCGGGGTTGATGTTATTACTTTCAGTGGTGATAAGTTGCTCGGTGGACCGCAGGCTGGAATTATTGTCGGGCGTGCTGACCTGATCAAGAAAATTCGCAAACATCCACTGGCTCGAGCATTGAGGATTGACAAACTCACTCTTGCGGCCCTGGAATCGACGCTAAGCCTCTATCTGCAGCCGGAACAGGCGTTGCAGGAATTACCCGTGCTGAAAATGTTTTCAGCAGAGCCTGAACAACAAAAGCAACGTTGCCAATGTTTGTTTGAACGGCTTGAAGCTGAACCATTAGCGGCAGAAATCAGGTTGGTTGAAGATGTTTCCCGAGTCGGAGGTGGAGCTATGCCACTGACTGAACTGTCGGATTGGGCGGTTGAAATTAATCCCCTGGCAGGTCGTACTGCCGATTTGGCAAAGCAGTTGCGGACTTTTTCTCCGGCGGTTGTTGCTCGTGTACAGAATGATCGACTGCTGGTTAATTTACGAGCTGTATTTGTGGAAGAAGAAGCGTTACTGGCGCAGATTTTGATCGCAGTGTTCAAAAAAGAGGATTAACCAGGTGGCAGAACCGGGACACTTCATTATCGGAACAGCTGGCCATGTTGATCATGGTAAGTCCGCCTTGATCCGTGCTTTGACCGGGGTAGAAACTGATCGGCTGGGGGAAGAAAAAGAGCGCGGGATTTCCATTGAACTCGGCTTTGCCCCCCTTGATCTTGGAAACGGACAGATTGCCGGGGTGGTTGATGTTCCGGGGCATGAAAAATTTATCCCACAAATGCTCAGTGGTATTGCTGGTATTGACCTTGTTTTATTGGTGATTGATGCCAACGAGGGGGTGATGCCGCAGACCCGTGAACATCTCCAGATTATGCAACTGCTGCAGCTGAAAAAGGGGATTTTAGTTCTTTCCAAGTGTGATCTGGTCGAACCCGATTGGCTCGATATTGTCGAAGAGGAAATCCGCGAGCAGGTCAGCGGGACATTTCTAGAGAAAGCTCCGTGCTGTAGGGTCTCTGCAATAACCGGGGAAGGTTTGAGCGACTTGATGGGGGTGATCCGTGAGCAACTGAGCCAGGTTCCTCCTCGAGATTCTGGTGGTGCAGTGCGTTTGCCGGTTGATCGCTGCTTCAGTATCAGTGGTTTTGGTACCGTTGTGACCGGAACCCTGAATAGCGGTCGGATCAAACCAGGCGACACTTTGGAGATTCTCCCTTCCGCCGTGATGGCACGGATTCGAGAAGCCCAAGTTCACGATAAACCAGCAGAGGAAGTTTTTGCTGGCCAGCGGGTGGCATTGAATCTTTCTGGGGTCACCCGTGAGCAAGTGCCACGTGGATCGGTTATTGGGACGCCAGGGTTATTCCGGTCGAGTCAGAGGATTGATGTCCGCTTACAACTCCTTAAAGAAGCTCCGCGCGCGCTTAAATTTCGTGATCCTGTTCATTTCCATTTAGGTACCGGACGCAGTGTGGGTCAAGTGGTATTGCTGGATCGTGAAGAGATGACTCCGGGAGATGAGGCTCTGGTGCAAATGACCCTCGATCATCCGTTGTTGGCTCATCGCGGTGATCGTTTTATTATCCGTTCCTATTCCCCTATGGTGACAATTGGTGGTGGGGTGGTGATCGATGCTGAGCCTCAGAAACACAAACGTTTTCGCAGTGAGGTATCCCAACGGTTGAATGATCTTGCTTCCGGTGATCTGGGTTTCTGGCTGCAAAAGCTGGATGAACTGGAGTTGGCACGGATCAAGGATCTGGAAAAACAGACTGGCACCGGACGTGATCAGTTGTTACAGGGTCTGGAAAAACTTAAGCAAGCGGGGCAGGTTGAACTGCTTGCAGAACAGTGGGTCATTGCTGATCGGGTGCGCAGCTGGAAACAACAACTTCCGCAGATTGTGGCAGATTATCAACAGCAACACCATTTACGCCATGGGATACCACGCGCCACTTTGCAATCGCGGTTGGCGGAAAAACTGGCTCCTAAAGGATTTGAAGTTCTGCTGCAATGGGCGCTGGGTGAAAATCTGATTGTGCTGAATCGTGACTTGGTAGCAACACCGGATTGGCATCCACAGCCGACCGCTGCAGAGACACAAATTCTGAAAAATATTGAACAGTATTTCCTCTCCAGTGGCTTTCAGGTGAAAAACAACAAAGATGTTCTGATCCAGCTTGGTCTAGAGGGGATGGACAGTGACGTTTACTTTTCTTATCTGGTGCTCGAGGGCTCCCTGGTTCGTTTGAATCAGGAAAGTTCCTTGCATATGGAAAACTATCGCCAGGCGGAAAAGTTATTGGTCGCTATTTTTCAGCAGCAGGACACAGTGACTCTGGCTGAATTCAGGGATAAGTTAGGCAGTGGACGCAAATTGATTCAAGCGCTGCTGGAATTGTTTGATAGTCAGAAATACACCCGCAGAACCGGAGAAAATAGAGTCGCCTGGCAATTGCCGAAGGGTTCTTGAATCGATTCTGAATAGAAAGAACTATTGATGAAAGAGGAATTATACAGATGAGTACACGTTTGACCTCTCTGTCGCGCAGCTCTGGCTGAGCGGCAAAGATTGGTCCCGAGACCCTGACTCAGGTGCTGAGTCAGCTCCCACATATTAATCATCCTGATCTGTTGTCTCAGGAAATTCCGTTTGCCGATGCGGCAATTTATCGCCTCAATGATTCTGAGGCTTTGGTGCAGTCGGTCGACTTCTTCACCCCGGTGGTGGATGATCCGTATACGTTTGGTCAAATTGCGGCAGCTAATGCACTTTCTGACCTGTTTGCTGTCGGTGCACGACCTTTAACCGCTTTAAATCTGGTCTCTTTTCCCATCGGTTGTCTGGAAGCTGATATCCTGGTCAAAATTCTTCAGGGTGGTGCTGAACGTGTCCATGCTGCTGGTGCTGTTGTTGCCGGTGGTCATTCTATTGAGGATGATGAACCAAAGTACGGCTTGAGTGTGACGGGTCTGGTTGACCCTGGTAAGATGGTCACTACTTGTGGATGCCAGCCTGGGGATCAACTCTATTTGACCAAGCCATTGGGAACCGGGCTGTTGACCACTGCTTTGAAAGGCGAAATCCTGACAGAAGTCGATATTTCTGCAGCGATCGATGGGATGGTGATGCTGAATAAAGCGGCCGCTGAAGTGATGTTGGAAGTTGGAGTCTCTGCTTGTACCGATATTACCGGATTCGGGCTTATTGGTCATGCCTCTGAAATGGCTGAAGCCAGTGGTGTTAGCCTCAAAATTTTCATCAATGATCTTCCCACATATCCACAAGCACTGGAGATGGCAGAAATGGGATTGGTTCCGGCCGGTTCCCACCGCAATCGAGAGTTTTATTTTCCCCATCTGGAGGGGCATGAAAACTGTGATCCCCTCTCCATCGATTTGCTCAGTGATGCGCAAACATCAGGGGGGTTATTAATCGCTGTCGCAAAAGAGAAAACCGAACTTCTG
Organism: Desulfuromusa sp.; assembly: GCA_033791405.1. Lineage (GTDB taxonomy): Bacteria > Desulfobacterota > Desulfuromonadia > Desulfuromonadales > Geopsychrobacteraceae > Desulfuromusa. Next base: position 1,296 of record JASJGT010000223.1, on the reverse strand, counting down.
GAGCAGCGATTGACCGATCGTGCTGTTCCTGTTCATCGGGTAGGAGAGGTTATTCCTGGTCCCAGTGGACGTTTGTTGCTGGAGGTTTAATGATTCTCGGTCTTGGTCCTTGGGAATTAGTTGTGCTGGGAGTTCTGGTAACCTCTCTATTCGGATTGAGAAGATTACCGAACGCTGCTCGTGAACTGGGACGTTTACATGGTTTAAGCCAGCGGATAAAACGAAAATTTGGTTGGTTGTCCAGATTTTTTTGATGTTCCTGTCGGGATATTAAACCAAAAGGTCGCGGGGTTGCGACCCCGCACGTCGCCGTACTCTTTTGTACGCCACAAAAGAGTACGCAGAAAAAGGCGCCCGAGCTCCTTGCCCTTCGGGTATCCTCCATTGCACTGCACATTGCAGCGAAGAAAAAAAACTCGCCTTCAGCTCAAACATTTTTCTTCGAATTCCTACAAAGTTCCGTTTCTTTCCGGCTGCGTTACACGGGCAGTGGTGCTTCAAAAATAAAATAGAGTATTGCTGCTACAATCCCTCCATTTGCAACGAAATCTCTTTAAGCAACGGACGGTTGATTTCGTTATCTGGGGTTTTGGGTAAAAATTTGGTCAGACGGATCGCGTCAGGAAGAGCAAACTCACCACTTTCTTCAATGATATGTTCTTTGATCGCCTGTAAAGATTCGTCATTATAGCTTTCATCCTTGTAGGATTTCAAAACACAGAAGGCCAGGAGCATATAGCCGTGTACCGGATGATCAATAAAGACGACGGCACACTCCTTGACCCGATCATGACTGAGGATTGTCGCTTCCACTTCATCAATTTTTCGGTTTCCGGCTCCAGAGCTGAGGGCAATATCTGATCGACCAGTTAATACGTAGCTTCCATCTTTCCAGGCAATCGCCTGATCCCCGGTAGAGTAGTATTTTTTCCCTTTAAATTTCTCCCAGTAAATAGAGCGATAGGCTTTGCTGTCACCATACAAGTCACTGCAAATAGATGGTAATGGGTTGGTGAGAACCATAAATCCTGGTTCATCGTAAGCGTCAATGTCCTCGCCATTCTTGTTGACCAATTGACACTTTACCCCGGGCAGAGGACGTAATCTGGTATTTTGTTTGCTACCGAAAATTCCTGGGACATTGGCCATCAGACTGCCACCTGCTTCTGTTTGTCCCCAGATGTTGACCAATGGGATATTTCCTTTTTTGGGGAGTGTGTGTAAAACCCATTGGTAGAGGTCGTCTTTGATTTCACCACCACCGCACCCAATAAGGCGTAGTGAATTGGCTGATTT
>JASJGT010000222.1:0-4650 GCA_033791405.1 Desulfuromusa sp. | reverse complement strand
TTAATGACCTGTGTGAAGAATTTACCCAAAAGCATGGTGCGATTTCTGCTCCCCTGAATTATCACGGATTCCCTAAAAGTATTTGTACCTCCATTAATAATGTTGTGTGCCACGGAATTCCATCAGAAAAAGATATTCTTAAGCATGGTGATATCGTCAATGTCGATATTACGGTCATTCTGGATGGCTATCATGGAGATACTTCGCGGACGATTATGGTTGGTCAAGTTGATGAAGCAATTAAGAATTTGGTCAACCGAACAGAAAAGGCCATGTACCGAGGAATTGCTGCAGTCAAGGCGGGGAAGTATTTATATGAGGTAGGCAAGTCAATTGAAAAATACATAAGTAAATTTGGCTATTCTATTGTTCAAACTTACGGTGGGCATGGAATTGGTAAAAAGTTTCATGAAGATCCTCATGTCCTTCACCATTTTAGCCAGGACAACAAAATACGCCTTAAGGAGGGGATGATCTTCACAGTTGAGCCGATGATCAATATGGGGAACACTGCTGAAGTAGAGACTTCTGCCAGCGATGGATGGACTGTTACAACTACAGATGGAAGTTTAAGTGCTCAATTTGAACACACAATTCTGGTGACTTCTGGTGAAGCCGAGATTCTTACTGCAGTGTAGAAGTCCCAGTTAGAAAAAAATAAAATTATTCACATGAATCAATACTAGACATTGCCGATAAAAGTTGCTATGTTGTCATTTCTTGGTGCCCATCGGTCGGCACCTTTTTTAGTGCCTCGGTCATCTCTTTTCGATATTCCCCTGTCACAATTAGTTATAAGTTTCCAGCCTCAGACCGTTCCTGTGTTTATTACATCGGATGGGCCGGTTCCAATCTCGGAGTTTAATCTTTTTATGTCGTTTAACAACCTCGGTCTGATGACCGAACTGCTTCAAGCTGTATCCGAACAAGGTTACAGTCAACCCACCCCAATTCAAGCCAAAGCAATTCCTGTTGTTCTTGAAGGACGGGATGTTCTTGCCGGTGCTCAAACCGGTACCGGTAAAACAGCCGGTTTCACCTTGCCGTTATTGCAGCGCTTGAGTGCTAAAAAAATAACCAGTGGACACCGTCCAGTGCGGGCTCTCATTCTTACCCCTACGCGTGAACTTGCCGCTCAGATTGGGGAGAGTGTCGAGTTGTATGGCAAACATCTCCCTTTACGCTCAACAGTCATTTTTGGTGGAGTCAAAATTAATCCGCAAATTCAAACTTTGCGTCGAGGTGTTGATATTCTGGTCGCTACACCTGGCCGGCTTCTGGATCATGTCGGTCAAAAAACTCTCGATTTATCTCATGTCGAAATACTGGTTCTGGATGAGGCTGATCGGATGCTGGATATGGGATTTCTCCCTGATATCCGTAAAATTCTTGCTTTGCTGCCAAAACGGCGCCAGAATCTGTTATTTTCTGCTACTTTTTCCAACGAGATTAAGCGGCTGGCTGATGGCTTACTTAATTCGCCAACCTATATTGAGGTTGCTCGACAAAACCCTGCGGCCGAATTGGTGCAGCAGGTGGTTCATCATGTCGACAAGAAGCGTAAGCGGGAGCTACTCTCTTTTCTGATCGGTTCACGTAATTTGAAACAAGTTTTGGTCTTTACTCGCACCAAGCATGGAGCCAACCGTCTTTCCCAGCAGTTGGAACGGGATGGTATCAGCTCCACTGCTATTCATGGCAATAAAAGTCAAGGTGCTCGTACCCGTGCACTGGCTGATTTTAAGCGCGGAGCAGTGCGGGTTTTGGTGGCTACTGATATCGCCGCCCGTGGTCTTGACATCGAACAACTTCCCCACGTGGTCAATTATGAGCTTCCGAATATTTCAGAAGACTACGTTCATCGGATTGGTCGTACCGGGCGAGCCGGGCATGTTGGGGAGGCAATTTCTCTGGTCTGTATCGATGAAAATAAATTACTGCGCGATATTGAACGACTTCTTAAAACAAAAATAACAACGGAAGTTGTTGCCGGTTACAAGCCTGATCCTGCTATTGCAGCAGAGCCAGTTAAAAAAGGACCGAGTCATCACGATCATGCCAAGCCTAGAAATAATCGTAATAGCAGCAAAAGGGGAGGGCAACGATCGAGTCGTTCTGGTCAGTCAAAAAGTAACAGCCAGCGACACCGCTCGAATGCAAGTGTAAAAAACGGGTAAGTTCTCTTTGAACCTTCTCTGACAAATGTTTGTGATAAAGGCTCGGGTCAACAAGATTGATCCGAGCCTTTATATTATTAATAATCTTTGTATATCGATGTATTATCTCTTCTTTGTCAATCTAAAAGATTAACTATTTTGTCAGCCATTCCAATATAACTGGCAGGAGTCATTTCCAACAGTCGTTGTTTGTCTGCTGGTTTCAGGTCTAATCCCTCTACAAAATTCTGAATCGTCTCCTGATCTATTTTTTGTCCGCGAGTCAATTCTTTTAATTTCTCGTAAGGTTTTTCAATACCCGCTTTACGCATAACCGTTTGAATCGGTTCTGCCAGCACTTCCCAGGCATCATTCAGATCGTCTTCCAAATTTGTCTTGTTTAGTTTCAGTTTGCCGAGCCCTTTGAGGGTTGATTTATAGGCGATCATACTGTAGCCGAAACCAACACCCATATTACGCAGAACCGTGGAGTCGGTCAGGTCGCGTTGTAGGCGTGAAATCGGCAATTTCATAGACAAATGGTGAAAAATTGCATTTGCCAGGCCGCAGTTTCCTTCAGAATTTTCAAAATCAATGGGATTAACCTTGTGTGGCATGGTGGAAGAACCCACTTCGCCTTTGACGGTTTTCTGTCCAAAATAGCCCATGGAGATATAGGTCCAGAGGTCCCGGTTGAAATCGAGAAGGATCGTATTCCAGCGCGCTAGAGTATCAAACAGTTCAGCCATGTAATCGTGTGGTTCGATCTGGGTGGTAAACAGATTTTGTTTCAGTCCAAGGTCAGCTTCTATAACTTTTTTGGTCAGTTCAACCCAGTCAACATCTGGATAAGCGGAGAGATGGGCATTAAAGTGACCGACGGCTCCATTGAGTTTGCCGAGGAGTTCAATAGCAACTATTTTTTTACTCTGCTTCTGTAGCCGCTGGGAAAACACCGCAAGCTCCTTACCAATGGTCGTTGGGGAGGCCGTTTGCCCGTGGGTGCGAGCGAGCATTGGAATATCTTTGAACTCTCTGGCAAGGGCGCTGATACCTTCAATAATATTCTGCTGTTGAGGAATCAGTACGGTCAATCCATCTTTAATCATTAAGGCATGCGAGAGGTTATTGATGTCTTCAGAAGTGCAGGCAAAATGGATAAATTCAGAAACATCGTTAAGGGTTGTGTCAGCAATCTGTTCTTTAAGGTAATACTCAACCGCTTTGACGTCATGATTTGTTATAGTTTCAATCTTTTTGATTTTCTCCGCTTCAGCCGGGGTGAAATCAACAATAATTTGACGTAATTGTTGTTCCTCATCGACGGATAATGCTCGACACTCAGGAATTGTTGTTTCGTTGCAAAGGGTGATCAGCCAGATAACCTCGACCTTAACCCGATTCTTGAGCAGCGCGTATTCAGAAAAACATTCATTTAACTCACTAACTTTCGAGGCATAGCGGCCATCAATCGGACTGATTGCGGTAATCATTTTTGTGCTCCTTTTCCTGTGTTGAAACGGCACTATAGCGGTGGTGGAATGTCGCTGCAACTATTTATCATGATAATCGTTCTTCCGGATGATCTATCTCCGGTTTAACCTTGAACATGGGTCTGAAGATCCGCCGGTCATGCTTACTTTAGTGACTTGCATTGCAGAGGGTGGATCTTGATTGTTCTGTCATCATGATCAAAGTCGCTTCGTTTTGACTGGTCAATGAGCGGCTTTGCCGTTAATATGTCGCAAATTATTATCTATTTTTTTCGTTAGTCTTTAATCTTGCAGGGATTATATGAAAACATTTTCAGCAGAACTTGCCTATTTTTTGCGTGGACGGGCCAAGCAGAATCTCAAAATACTGTGGCTCTACAGTATTTTCCTGCTGTTGCTGGTTCTGGTCTATGCGGTTCTGTTCCGCTATTTAATGCTCAGCCTTGAAGGGCGGGAATACTCGTTTATCGCCGGGGTCTACTGGGCTATAACTGTCATGACCACGCTTGGATTCGGCGATATTACTTTCCATACTGATCTTGGATATATCTTTGCTGCTGTGGTGACGATTTCTGGGGTGGTGTTTCTGCTTATCATTCTGCCATTCGGCTTGGTCAGCCTGTTCCTGGCCCCCTGGATTGAGCAACGGTTACGTTATCGACCCGCCTTCACTTTGCCCGCTGGTACTTCCGATCATGTATTGATTTTCGGTATTAATCCGACTTCTCGCGCGTTGATCCACAATCTGGAAAGCCGCGGAATTCCATTTGTTGTCATAACTGAAGACTATCAGGAATCGTTGCGCCTGGAGGAGAAAGAGGGGATTCGCGTGGCCTGTGGTACGGTGAATGATAAAAAGCTCCTCTACAATATCCAGGTTGCTTCGGCACGCTATATCTTTGTTAATCTCAGTGATACCAAAAATATCAATCTTTGTCTGACTATCCGAGCTATTTGTAAAACACCGATAGCGGCAATTGCCAGCGATCCCGAGCATCTTG
>JASJGT010000221.1:0-5310 GCA_033791405.1 Desulfuromusa sp. | reverse complement strand
CAGTTGCTTCGCAACCATTTTTTATCAGATTCAAAAAAAGCCTTGTTAACAGGTCACGATCCCCCTGGATGTCTGGGATACTTGGATCAAGTTGCCATTTGAAGCGAATATCACGATCCTTAGCGGTCGTTTTTTGGAGTGTCACGATTTCATTCAGCATCTGACTAACATTAATTGATTCCAGTTGAGCCTTGCGTGGGCTGGAAAGATCCAGCAACTCTTCGATAATCCGGTTAATCCGTTCAGTTTCTCGGATAATCAGTTGGGTATATTCCTGAAGCTCGTTTTCTGCAGCTAACTCCATTTGCAGAAGTTGGGCAGAGCCTTTGATCCCCCCGAGCGGATTTTTAATCTCGTGTGCCAGCCCAGCAGCCATTGTTTTAACCATGGCTAACTGATCGGCATGACGCACTGCCCCTTCAAGGGAGTGCACCTGAGTCAGATCATGGAGAACGAGAACGGCACCTTGTTGGGGGGGAGAGGTTGAAAATATGGGTGACACTGTCACGCTGATTTGTCTTTGTTGTCGGGTTGAGGGCTTCAGTATAACCGTTTCATGGCTAGAGATGGAACGCCCTTCCTCCAAAGTTGTCCGTGCCAAGTAACAGAGAGTTTCCTGCTGTGGGAAGCATTCAAAAAAAGATTTATGTAGCGTTTGTTTGTCAGATAGCCCAGTCAGGTGATGTGCTGCCGAATTAAAAAAAATAATTATTCCCTGTTGATCAACAGCAATGACAGCATCGTCAATATTTTCCAGGATCATCGCATATTCATGGTGAGAAAGCGGACGTGGATGACTCATGCGGCCTCAGTTTGGGAAAAAAATAACTCTGCCAAATCCAACACCTGATCAAGTTGTTCAATTTTTTGCAGAGCAGCACGAAAGTGGCTTGCACCCTCGAGCCCACGTGCGTACCAGCATAGGTGTTTGCGCATTTCCAGGAGGGTTTTCTTCTCGCCAAAATGATCACGATGGAGCTGCAGGTGTTGTAACGCAACCTGAAGTTTTTCTGCTGAATTGGGATAAGTGATCGCTTTCCCCGCAAGAAGATCTAGTATTTGACTTATCAGCCACGGATTTCCATAGCCGCCTCGACCAATCATGATGGCATCACAACCGGTCTGTTGGAGCATCTGTAACCCATCTTCTGCAGTGAAAATATCGCCACTTCCAAACACCGGTATATTCAGGGCAGATTTCAATTCAGTAATATGTGCCCAGTGCGCTTTTCCAGAGAACCCCTGACTGCGAGGGCGGGGGTGGAGGGTGATCGCATCGACACCTTCCGCTTCAGCAATCTGCCCAATCTCCAGAAAGTTGAGAGATTGTTCATTCCACCCTGAACGGATTTTTATCGTCAATGGACCAGGGTAAACTTTGCGCACCGCATTAAGAATTTTACCGATCCGCTGGGGTTCTTGTAACAGCGCACTTCCGGCGCCGCTGCGCACTACTTTTTTGACCGGGCAACCCATATTAATATCAAGCAAGGAGCCATCATTGATGACCATTTTTGCAGCTTTTGCAAGTACCACAGGGTCATCTCCAAATAGTTGAATTCCAAGAGGAAATTCCTCTTGGTGAGTGGCAAGCAGTAAGTGGGTTTTTTGCCCGTCACGAATCAAACCATTGGCACTGATCATTTCGGAGAAGACCAGACTGGCACCGAAGGATTTCATGATTCTACGATATGGTATACTGGTAACACCTGCCATGGGGGCGAGGATGACAGGATTTGTCAGTTGCAGGGAGTTTATGTGGGGTGGTTTAGTCTGCATAATAATTAGGCATTTTATTCAATTCATAATTATAGAGCAAGATAAAAAATAACCTTTTTTGTCAGGTAAAGACACTGAACTTATGCGGGTACTTTTTTGGATACTGTATACAATTTACATCTTGACAATGGGGAAGTGAGTTGTTAAAACGATATTTGTGATTTTAGGCGAAGGAAGGTTTATGGGCTCATTAATTTGGGTTCAATGCCCCTTTGTTGGTTTCAGTCTATAACCTGCATAAAAAACTGTTATTTTTTATGCAGATCGCTTTCCGCATTGCGGAAATATTTCTTTCTTGGCCCATATGGGCATCTTCAAATTGTTTTTAACAACCACAAAAAGGAGAGAGAGTATGTCAACATTGAAAAAGGTTTTAGCGGAAAAGATTGCTGCACATCGTCCCCGTACGACCAAACTGGTCAAAGAGTTCGGTGATGTCGTTCTCGGTGAAGCAACTATCGGTCAGTGTATCGGTGGCGCTCGCGGGATCAAATCTCTGGTTACTGATATCTCTTATCTTGATCCAATGGAAGGTATCCGTTTCCGTGGCATGACCATTCCTGAGACTTTTGCAGCTCTACCAAAAGTACCTGGTAAAAGTGAGCCTTATGTTGAGGGTTTCTGGTACCTGTTGATGACTGGTGATGTTCCGACTATGGCGCAAACCCTTGAAGTTGTTGAAGACTGGAAGAGCCGCTCCCAGATTCCTGCTTATGTAATTGACGTTTTGCGTGCTCTGCCACGTGACAGTCATCCAATGGTTATGTTCTCATCAGCTATCCTGGCGATGCAGCGTGATTCGGTTTTCTCCAACAACTACGCTGCTGGCAAATTCAACAAGATGACCTGTTGGGAAGATATGTACGAAGATTCCACTAATCTGATGGCTAAACTTGCTCCGATTGGTGCTTATATCTATCGTATGAAGTACAAAGGTGATATTCATATTGATTCTGATCCTTCACTCGATATGGGTGGTAACTTTGCTCAGATGATGGGCCAGCCAGCTCCTTATGATGATGTTGCCCGGATGTACTTCATCCTTCATTCTGACCATGAGTCTGGTAACGTTTCTGCTCATACCACTCACCTGGTTGCTTCGGCTCTTTCTGATGCCTACTATGCTTACAGTGCTGGTATCAATGGTTTGGCTGGCCCTCTTCATGGTCTGGCAAACGAAGAAGTTCTCCGTTGGACGCAAAACTTCATGCAGCAGCTTGGTGGTGAATTGCCAACCAAAGAGCAACTCAAAGAAGCTCTCTGGGCGACCCTCAACAGTGGTCAGGTTATTCCTGGTTACGGCCATGCCGTTCTGCGTAAAACCGACCCACGTTACGCCTCACAGCGTGAGTTCTGTCTCAGGACTGAAGGACTCAAGGATTACCCACTGTTCAAACTGGTCAGCATGATTTTCGAAGTTGCACCTGACATTTTGCTAGAGCAGGGTAAAGCTAAAAACCCATGGCCAAATGTTGATGCTCAGTCCGGTGTTATCCAGTGGTACTACGGTGTAACTCAGTACGAGTTCTACACTGTTCTGTTTGGTATCGGCCGCGCTATTGGTTGCCTGCCTAACATCACTTGGGACCGTGCACTCGGTTACGCAATCGAGCGTCCTAAGTCTGTTACCACCGCAATGCTGGAAGCAGCTGCTGGTATCAAGTAAGTTTTTAAACTATTTTATTTTTATGATATTGTTGGGAGGCTCCTTTTTGGAGTCTCCCTTTTTTTGTCAGTTCCTTTTATTTTTTGTAAAAGACGGGTATAATTCATCACAAGTTTGTCGGTTCTTATAAATATTGGAGGAGTTAACGCGTATGAAATACAAATTGTCGATTTTTTTTATTGTTCTCTGTTTTGTTGTCAGTCTGGCTGGTTGTGCAACCAATACAACTCATGAGAATACAAAAAAGGGAGCTGGGATCGGAGCTCTGGTTGGTGCGGTTTCGGGAGCAATTATCGGTTATCAGAATGATCATTCAGGCGGCGCCCTCAGGGGGGCTCTGATTGGCGGTGCCGCTGGCGGAGCTCTGGGTGCTGGAGCTGGTGCTTACATGGATAAGCAGCAGACTGAATTTGAGCAAGAACTGGCCAATGAACAAGCTCAACATCAAATTGAAATTGAACGTCAACAGAACGAAATTCTCAAACTGACCATGAGCAGTGAGGTTTCATTTGATTTTAATGCAGCAACGATCAAGTCAAGTTTTCACTCGCCATTGAACAAAATTGCCGAGATCATGAATCGTTATCCGCAGACGCAGATTGTTGTCGTAGGTCACACGGACAGTGTTGGTTCTGAACAATACAACCTTGATTTGTCATTACGCAGAGCGAATGCTGTTGCTGATTATCTCATTATGCGTGGAGTGATGACCTCACGGATGGGGACTGAGGGGCGTGGCGAGATAGAACCGATTGCCAGCAATGCTACTGTTGCTGGTCGTGCGCAGAATCGTCGGGTAGAGATATTCGTTGTGCCAAATGAGAACGCCGGGCAGTAGCTCTGTCAACTCACGACGTTTTAGATCATCAGCTATAATTAATTGCGGGCAACCATTTTGTGGTTGCCCGCAATTGTCGTTTTATAGGGTAGATATTGCCTATCCGTGCATAAATTCTGATTTAAGTATCTTTAGGATCTTCAGGTGTTTCTACTGGAGGTTCCACCGGGGCTTTTTGGTGGATATGCTTCTCTTTTTCTTTGCGTGTCGCGTAAATTACTAGCTTCTTATCTGTATATGATTCAACTTCTCCGGCAAATGATTCAATTTTGAAATAATCATGGATCTTTTGTGGTGCGTCCATGAAAAACTTGTTTAATTCTTGAATTTTCTCCCGATTCAATCCGGCGGTTTTAACCCATTCTTGGAAATCATGATTTTTTGAGATGATGAGAGTTTCGTGTAAGATCAATTCAGAATCTTGAATCATCTTTCTCCACTCATCTTCATTGAAAGCTTTGAGGTGGGTCGGGTTGCGCATTGTTTCCATGGTTTGAAAGAATTCTGCAATTTCCGGATCTGTGGGCATCAGAGTATCAATGATGACCATCCGTCCACCACGTCGCAGAACCCGATGAAATTCTCTTAACGCTTGTGGGACATCCTGAAAGTGGTGAGGAGCGATGCGGCAAGTGAGCAGAGTGAATGAGCCAGCCGGGAAGGGGAGGTCTTCAGCATCAGCTTCGCGGAAGACAACGTTATCGACACGCCCTTCCTCGGCGACATGTTCCTGCGCTTTTTTCAGCATTTGCATGGTTAAATCAGAGGCGACAACTTGCCTGACCATTGGTGCGAAAAAGAGAGCCATGTGCCCTCCACCACAGGCGACATCCAGCATATTGTCGTCGCGAGATGGTTTCAGCAGTCGGGCAGCCTCTTCCAGATCTTCTCCCCCAGAAAAATGGGTTGCTTCTACATATGCAACTGCTGTTTTGCTAAATTGTTCACGAATACGATTTTTGAATTTGCCATCCATTCAGTTTCCTCCTAAGAATACCCTTGCCATTATAGCATTTAACTGAAATAT
>JASJGT010000220.1:0-3030 GCA_033791405.1 Desulfuromusa sp. | reverse complement strand
TGCGACTGCTGGTTTCAGCATACAGTCGAGTCTCACTGAAGTTGCCGATAGTGGAATTGGCACTCAGGGAAAGCTCTTCGGTATCTTGAGTGCGGTCATTGGTTAATCCCGAGGTTTCCGTCGTATCGTAACGATAATTCAAGCGGATTGGTAGAAAACTGTTGCGTAGTGCAATAGCGGCAGACAGCGATTGACGGGTTTGATCGTAACTTTCAGTAAAAGGCGCTGTAATCCACTCCTGGGTCAAACTGGACATCAGGTTGATCGGGTAGAAACGTCTTTCATAAGCGACCAGATCAAACAGATATCCACCGGTAAATCCGTCCCAACTACCACCGTGATCACCCCCTCCGCTTTCATTCTGATAGGTCTGATCCAGGCCCAGATCCACGGACAGACTGCCATTGACCAGATCGCGATCAAGGATGGCATAATCAATTTCCAGGTGGTAGATCTCCTCCAGTTCATGGTCCTGGGAAGAGCGGTCAGCAATGCTGTCATTGCTGAAATTTTTACCGGTATATTCGTATTCAAATTCTGCCCAGTGACGAAAGTTGGACAGGTGAAAAACTACTTTTCTTCTTGCCGCCTCGACCGGAGCTGGCAGCAGGAAAAAACTGCTCAATAATAGCAGGATAAAAATATAATGGTGGGATGGTTTCTGTTGTTTCAACCGATAGAGCAACATAATCCCGATCCCCATTTCCCGATTAACCTTACTATCCGTGCCCGAATTAATCTACTTCAGAAAGTAGCGTGCATCGCCCGCATGCGGGTCATGGCATTCGCCACAACTGATTGTTTTCACCAGAAAACGGTCATGCATGGCTGTGGCAAGCCGTGATTCCTGGTGACAGGTAGCACAGATCTGATCCGGATCCTCTTTCAGCAGGGACGGATATTGTGAATTATGCGGCAAATGACAGGCCAGACAGTCGCCCACCGCAACCGGACCGTGGACGTTATGCCCTTTGATGAAATCTTTATGACACACCCCGCACAACTCGCGTTTCGGGGCAATCAGTCCGGCATTGACGTTTTTATCTTTGGAATGACAATCGCTGCATTTTTTTTCTTTGTAGGGTTTGTGGGATGAACTTCTGTTTTGTAAAACCTCACCGGCTGTGGCCGTCATTTCAATCCCCGCAGCTTCAGCGGCTACCCGCTCCTGGTAATATTCGTTACACATTTCCCCGGCCGGGGGCAACGAAGGAACTCCATCAAAAATTGTACTGAGAACCTTATGCCGAGTCACCGGGTCACCGCAGCTGGTGAGCAGAAAACAGGATAAAAGAGTTAGCAGAAACGCTTTTAAAAGGCCCTTTGATAAACAACCTGGCTCTGTTTGCTTGTTATCTTTCATTCCACGCGCTTCGCCATAAGTATTAGTCCTGAGAGGCAGGCTCTACTTCTTTTTATTGGCCTGATCGGCTTCGGTCTTACGTCTATTCTCAATTGCTTCCCGATAGTAAGCTTCGTAATCTATTCCCTGCATTTTTCCGAGACCGTAGATGTTGATCTTATAGCGACCGACCTGATTGACCACTAGAATGACCTGTTCCAGCTCAAACCCGGGCGCGGCAAACTGCTGGTAATAATCGAGGTCCTGATCGGTGACAGCTATTCCGGCCGGGACATTCAGGGATCCGAGCGGCAGCCCCGGGTTACCGAAAAACATCAACAACTGGTCCTTATCATTAAAGATCTGAACATTCTGGTGGGATACGTCGACCACATAGAAGCGTTTTTTACTGTCGGTGGCCACACCCCTTGGTCGGCCGAACTGACCTAGTCCGTCCCCCATCTTGCCAAAAGAACCTAACACATGCCCGTCCCGGTCGATCTTGATGATTGAACCAGTTCCGGCATTGGCCACATAAAGCAGCCCCTGCTCGGTCAGATCCATATTCGTCGCCAGATAGAGGCGTTCCTGCGGATTTTCACTGTCCTGGCCGAGACCTTCAAGTAATTTACCGTCAGCTTTATTGAGGACCAGAACTTTATGGTGTGTCATATCGAGAATATATACCCGCCGGTCATCTACGGCCACGTCAACCGGTTTCAAGTCATAAGCTGAACTATAGGCTCGTAGAAAATTACCCTCGGGGTCATAAGCAACAACTTGTTTTCGACCGGTATCGGCCACATAGAGATTGTCTGTTTTATCGGTAGATAAATTAATCGGTTTTTTCAGTTTTCCCGGGCCGAAATTTCCTTTCAACCAGGTAAAACTTTTCTGCCGCAAGTCGATGACGGCAACGGTTCCAGCAAGCGTATCGCTGACATAAAATTTACTCCCATGCGCCGTGATGCCATAGGGTTTGCTGAAAGTTCTCAATTTATCCTGTTGAACTGCTGTCATTGAGAACAATGATACCTCTGCACCATCTCCTTCCACATCCTTGGAATCCCCAATCCCGTTCAAAAACTGGACTCGAGGCGGAGTGGGAGCAGCCGGAAAAAAAACCGGATCATGCTTCTTCACCGCGGTCGTCGGGGCACAACCGGAAAAGAACAGGAAAGGGATCAACAGCAAAAGGATAATGCGCATGAACGCTCACTCCAATGAATACTTAAGAGATAGAAGATAAGACAAAGCAGAAAGATAACGAGAAGAAAGACTTTATCGACCAAAAAAAACAGAGAAATCATTGATATAGTCTTTTTCCCCCTCAAAAATGTACCTTATGGATGGCCTCAACGCAAGAAAAAATCGGCTGTTGCCAGTGAACTAAATCAACAACTCAGAGAGCCTGCTAGAAACTAAAAAGCCGCCGATAGACGGCGGCTTTTTAGAGGAAAACGACAACTTACTTGATATGACATCTGAGGCATAAAACAGAGCCAGCATTGCTTTCCAGCAGGAAGCTACTAACACCAGTAACACCATGCACATCATGGCATGTCGCGCAGGTCATTATGGTATTAGTACCAGAGCCACTGTCAAACAAAAAGTCTACGATGTTGCCACTGCCAAGAGCGGCAGAGGATGGCTGTATTTCAGCATCTAAACCAGCCACAACATCGTAG
>JASJGT010000219.1:0-4599 GCA_033791405.1 Desulfuromusa sp. | reverse complement strand
AATTACTCAAGCTGTCCCCCTACCAAATTAGCCGTGTTGCTCTTGAAGATAAAAACACCTTTACAGCAATTCTCGATGATATAAAGGTGTCCGGAAAGACCCTGTTTAAGACCGAGCTGATGTGTCGGAGTGGTCACTGGGTTCCAGTTGACATAGGGAGCCAGCTTTTTGAACTGGATGGTAAAACCGTCTTTTTCTCAGTTGCTCGTGATATTACCTTGCTGGAGAAGTATGAGTAATCCATTCAGACGCTGGTTCGCAGTACTGTCGGCTTGACGGGTCAGGAATGTCTGGATGAAATTGTCCGAAACCTCTGTAACTGGTTGCATGTGGACGGAGCCTGTATTGGTGTCATGCATGGTGATACTCTGGAAATCAGGGCAAGCTTTCTGGATGATCAATACCAGCTCCCCTCGCGATTACCCGTTGCTGATTCTCCCTTTCAGCAAGCATTGAAGGGACAGTTTTGTGTTTATCCTGATAATGCGACTGCTTTGTTTTCCACCAGCGGTTTTCTCCCTTCGGCGAACATTTCCAGTTATATAGGTAGTCCGATGCTTGGTCATGACAAACAAGTCATGGGCTGTGTATGTGCTTATTCGAGAGAACCTCTATCGTCTGTTCCACATGTTGAGGAGCTGTTGTCTATCATTGCATCCAGAGCAGCAGCAGAGTGTGAACGGATGCATGTTGTTCGCGAGCTGTCACGTAGTGAAGAGAAGATGAGAACCCTCTTTAACTCAACCGCTGAAGCAATTGTCGGTATTGATATGCAGGGTGTTGCGGTGTTTTGCAACCCTTCGGCTCTCAAAATTCTTGGCTATGAAACTGAAACTGATCTGATTGGAAAAAAATTCTGTCAACTGATTCTTCCTGACAGTCGCATTGAAACTGATTTTTCAAGTGTGGAATGTCCCTTTATAGCTGCAATCTCAAAGGGAGAAAAGGTCAGCAGCGAAGATGAATTTTTCACCCACCGTGATGGTCATCGTATCTCGGTTGAATACTGGGTACATCCAATGAACCGGGATCATCAATTGGTTGGAGGGGTGATGACCTTTATTGATATCTCGCGGAGAAAGACTCTGGAAAAACAGCTGCTCCACTCGCAACGGATGGAGGCCATTGGCACCCTGACCGGCGGTATTGCACATGATTTTAATAACATCTTAACGGTCATTTCTGGATATGTCGGGCTACTACAATCACAATTGATCGATGAACCAAAGCTTTTATCAAAAATCCAGAAAATTGGCGAGGCGGCAGAGCGGGGATCTCAATTAACTAATGGATTACTGGCGTATAGCCGTAAAAAATCTGAACCATCGACCCCAGTTGATCTCAATCAGTTGATATTAAATGTGCAGGATATCTTCTGGCAGGTGAGTGGAGAACGGATTGAGCAAAACCTCTCCCTGTCGGAACAACAGCTGGTGGTTCTGGCTGATCCATCTCAATTTGAGCAGGTCCTGGTCAATCTGGCAAGCAATGCCCGTGATGCTATGAGTCATGGCGGTACGTTATCAATCAGTACCGAACCAATGGAACTGGGCCAAGCTTTCTGTCAGACCTATGGTTACGGCAATCCGGGGCAGTATGCCTTAATCACCGTCACAGATAGTGGAACCGGAATCCCCAAAGAGATTCAACAGAAAATATTTGACCCCTTTTTTACGACAAAGGACACCGGCAAAGGAACCGGTCTCGGGCTGGCGATGGTCTATGGGATTGTCAAGCAACATAAAGGCTATATTCTCGTTGACAGTATTCCTGGTGAAGGGGCGTGTTTTAAAATTTATTTGCCATTAACCAAGCAGCAGGTGCCTTCTCCAATTATTGCTGTGAATGGTCAGTTGCCCGGTGGGGATGAAACAATTCTTCTGGTGGAAGACGATCCTCTCGTCAGAGAATCTACGATGAGTATCTTAACCACTGTTGGTTATCAGGTTATCTTGAGTGACTGTGCCGAATCTGCATTAAAAGTCCTGGATCAGCAAAATGAAAAATTGGCACTTATCCTTTCAGACGTTGTTATGCCAGGAATGAAGGGCCTAGAATTTTATCAGGAAATTAGAAAAAAAACCGCTATTCCCGTTATTTTCCTAAGTGGTTATACTTTTGATTCTCTCCGTGACCAGGGGCTGGTAAAAGAAGGAGTTCTATTATTGAATAAACCTATCCAGCCAAGAGAATTATTGACCAGAATACGCGAAACTCTGGATTCTAAATCTCAATCATAAATTCTGTTCAGGTCGTTATTTAGTATTTTGTTGTAGATCAAATTTGTCCACGATTACCTGATATGAGCTACCATTTCATGCCTTACTTATCCCATATAGTATTGACAGCTTTAAATTTGAGTGATAGAACTTGATTTTAAAACTTATTGTGGGGTGTACGAAATGGTAAAAGCATTAATTGGAAGAAAGTTGAAAGCATCACGTCTTAAACGGGATAAAACGATTCAAGTCCTAGCTGACATGTCGAAAGTTTCCTCTAATATGATTTCTAGGATTGAGCGGGGTCTAACCATCCCGTCAGTAGAAATTTTGATGAAAATAGCAGATGCATTGGGTTTGAGTCTCAGTTATTTTGTTGAAGAAGCGGAAAAGGGACATACGGTTGTTTTTACCCCGTCTGGACAGGGGGAGCCGATTTTCTTTTTCGAAAATAAACACAAGATTAACAGCTTGACCCAAGGGCTACGTGACCCCGGTTTCTCGGTATTTGTTGATACCCTTGAACCGCACTGCGATAGTGGTGACGGGGGGATGGTTCATACGGGTGAAGAATTCGCCATGGTTCTTGAGGGGAGTTTGGATTTTAATATTGAAGGGGAGGGGTTCCACCTGGAACAAGGTGATTCCCTCAGTTTCAAAGCCACGTTGCCACATAGTTGGAGAAATACTTCAGATCAACAGACTAAAGTTCTCTGGGCGGTCTCACCACCTCCGAATGTCTGATGCAATTTCGTTAAGAGGGAGATTCTAATAATGCAAGTTAAAAAAATTGTCGGCAAAAAATTAAAAGAGATCCGTCTTAAACAAAACCTGACTATTCAGATTCTGGCAGAAAAATCAAAAGTTTCTTCCAATATGATCTCCAGAATAGAGCGTGGATTAACTATTCCCTCGGTTGAAATTCTGATGCGTCTTGCGACAGTATTCGACAAGAGTATTAATTATTTTGTTGAGGATGTTTCTACTTCACATGAGATTGTCCATACTCGTCCAGGTGGGCGGGACAAGACTGTCTACGACGATGAATACAACATGCATACCGAGTCTTTTACTTCCGGCTTGCGTGATCCCCAATTTATGTCGTTTTTTTGTACCGTGAAAAAAGGTGGTCAGAGTGGCATAAACAATATGTATCACCCGGGTGATGAGTTGATCTACCTGATGGAAGGTCGCTTGAAAATGACTATTGTCGATGACGTTTATATCCTTGAGGCAGGAGATAGTCTCTGCTTTAAATCTCATTTACCGCACCGCTGGGAAAATATTGGTGAAGATGACGCCAAAGTTATCTGGACGTTATCACCGTTTACAATAATTTAAACCTCTCCAACTGCTTGAATTTATGTAACTCTTCTTGACATGTTAAGAGGATATTGTATAGTCTTTGTCATCCGCTGATGAGTAGGAATAATCCCGGTTAACCCTTAAGGGGGTCATATGAATAAGTCTGAACTCGTTGAGACACTATCAATCAAAAATAATCTGACTTACAAAAAATCGGAACAGATTGTCAATCTGATTTTTGATGCGATGTCACAGGCACTGATTGATAGTGATCGGATTGAAATTCGTGGCTTTGGCAGTTTTATGGTTAAAGATTATAAGGCTTATATGGGGCGCAACCCAAAAACCGGCGAGATTATTCAAGTGGACGAAAAAAAATTGCCATTCTTTAAGGTTGGAAAAGAATTGCGGGAACGTGTAGACAGCTGATATTTGCTTATTAATAATCTATAAAGACCCGTCCATGATATGTGGATGGGTCTTTTTGTTAACTCGAGAGGTTGATTGAATGATACATCATTTTCAAGGGATAACTCCAAAACTTGCAGATAGCGTTTTTTGTGTTGAATCGGCAGAAATCATTGGCGATGTTGAGATTGGAGCTGAATCAAGCGTCTGGTTTCAGGTTGTTATTCGTGGGGATGTTAATTATATCCGGATTGGCGCAAGAACTAATATCCAGGATGGGACTGTCATCCATGTAACCCATAAGGTGAATCCAACAATCATTGGCGATGATGTCACTATCGGCCATAATGCCACCCTGCATGGTTGTACAATAGGCAATCGTTGTCTGATTGGGATGGGTGCTGTGGTTCTGGATGCTGCCGTCGTTGCCGACGATGCCATGGTTGCTGCCGGAGCATTAGTGACCCCAGGAACTCAAATCCCTTCCGGTACTCTCTATGCGGGAGCTCCAGCGAAATATAAGCGTGATCTGACTGATAGCGAGATTGCAGATCTTAAACAGTCTGCTCTGAATTATTTAAATTATGTGGAAGATTATAAAAACTGATGGAATGGACTTAGTACTCTGTACATTTTAAACCTTCGTAAAATTGCGTAGGGATTTTGC
>JASJGT010000218.1:0-28665 GCA_033791405.1 Desulfuromusa sp. | reverse complement strand
ACCGTTCGCGGAAACCGCGACACGATCTATATGTTCGGAACCTTTGACCTTACCTCACCGCTGACCATCACGATGCCAGACCCGGGAGATCGGTACATGTCCTTGCAGGTGATCAATCAGGATCACAACATTCCACCCTCTATCTACGGGCCTGCAAAAAAGACCTTTACGATGGAGGATATGGGAACCCGCTATATCTTAATTGGCATTCGAACCTTTGCGGATCCTAATGACCCTGCCGATATGAAGATCGCCCACGCCCTGCAGGATGCGGTCGTAGTCGAGCAGGCCGACATAGGCACGCTCGAGATGCCGAATTGGGATAAGCAGGGCGTCGAGACCTTGCGCGAAGCGATCAACGTGCTGTCCGCCACCATGTCGGATACTTCCACCTTTTTCGGTGAGAAGGACAAGCTCGATCCCATCCACCACCTGATGGGTGCTGCTTTCGGATGGGGTGGGCAGGACAAGCAGGCCGCTGTTTATCTCAATTTTTATCCGGAGAAGAACGACGGCAAGACTCCCTATACGCTCACTGTGAAGGACGTACCGGTTGATGCCTTTTGGTCAGCAACCTTGTACGACAGTAAGGGCTGGATGGTAAAAAATCCTCGGGACATCTATTCCTATAATGGCCTCACCGCCAAGAAGGCAGCGGATGGCAGCGTCACGATCCACTTCGGAGGTGACCCCAAGGCAGACAACTACCTTGAAATCATGGACGGCTGGAATTACATCGTGAGGCTGTACCGCCCTGGGCAGGAGATCCTCGACGGCAGCTGGACGTTCCCGGGTCCGAAAGCCGTTGAATGATTAAGCTCGTTAAATCTTTGCGGGTTCTATTCCCCGCCCCCTTGGGGCGAAAGCTGGCTAAATGCCTGCGAAGAGTCCGCGTAGTTAATACTCCGCTGCTTGCGGCGGGGTGCTTTATTTCCTGAAAACGCAATTATTTAACGGGATTCCATGATCTGCGAGGGGGACCTTTTTCCTGTTTAGGTTCCCCCATTTATCACCAGTTTTGGGTGATACAAAAGCACCGCTCACCACCTAAAATAAATAAGAAAATAATGATTGAACTTTCACAAGTTGTTATCCACGCAGGTAACGCTAAAAAAGGAGACGGAAAATGAGAGTTAAAAACCTATTCACAATGTTCAGTCTGGTCCTGATTATGACATTTACAGCGACGTCAGCATTTGCAAAATGGAATTTTGGCCTGGGCACCGGCCTTACGATGTTAGCTGTTGAGGGGGATATCGGGATCAACACCATTCTTGCCGGTCCGGTGACGTTACCTGTCGAACTTGATGCGGAAGATGTTAGTGACCTTATGGCGTCGGCTTTCGGGTTTGGTGGCTATGCGACCGATGGAACATGGATGATCAATTATTCCTTCGGCATGATGGAGCTTGAAGGGGATGCTGCTGACGGCGCTATCACCGCAAGTCTCGATTATAAAACCACCGGTGCTGAGCTGACTGTTGGTTATCCCATCTATAAAAGCTCCCCTGTTTCATTCAGCCTGCTTGGCGGGTTGCGCTACACCAAACATGAACTCTCCACCAGGGTCAGCAATGGAATCACCACCTTGAACAACAATAAAGACAACAATTGGACCGATGTGGTTTTCGGCGCGACTGCCGATGTTGAGTTACACAAAGACTGGACTTGGAGTACGCGGGCCGATGCCGGATTTGGCGGTTCCGAAGGGACTTACGTGGCAAATACTGGCGTTACCTGGCGTTTCCTTGAGAACTGGTCGGGCACATTGTTCGCCAAATACGCAGCGGTCGAATTTGAAAATGGCAGCCGGGGGGATTCCAACTGGTATTTCTATGATGTTGATGAGAAGTCCTTGGGGCTGACAATTCTCTACCACTGGTAACCCGGTAGAGGAGAGAAATAGTTCTCGACAGAAATATGACGTGAAAGGCCAATAAATGTTGCTTTTGCTGTAAAGCAACATTTATTGGCCTGGAATGTTGGCTTGGAGAGCCCAACCATAGGCCTTTCATTTATCGTTTAGATAGGAGATATGAGAAATGAATTATAAAAACATTCCGCTGATCAACTCTCTGTTGCTTATCGTTTTACTGTGTTTTTTCGCAGGCAACTCTCTCGGGGCATCTGCTAAGCAAGACAAAACCGGTACCAATCCGGTTAATTTCACCTACGATCTCAAGATTTATAATGAGTTTTCTTGGCTAAACCCTGATGGCGAGCAGAATGTCACCACGCTTGTGGCCAAAGCTCCTTTCGCTGATGATAAATGGCAGCTCCAGGTCAAGTTGCGTTACTCCTCACTAGACGTTGGCCCTGTCGATGACTCGGGATTTGGGGATATCGACGTTCGCCTGCTCACCGTTCCCTATCTGAACATGGAGGCCAAAAAAGCCGTTGCCATCGGCATTGAGGCGTTCTTTGATACCGCATCCGAAGATTCTCTCGGCTCGGGAGCAACCTCCTTGGGGCCCCAGGTATTTATGGTGTTTTTTAACCCGTTTGGAATTAACGGCCTGTTTGCCCCGGCCTATCAACATAAGTTCAGCATTGATGAAGACAGTGGCCGCGATGAAATCCACCAGGGCGCGATCGATCTGAACCTGTTGATCATGTCTGAAAGTAAACTGTTCTGGTTCTTCGCCGATCCGCAGATCATCCTCGATTATGAACAGGACAAGGAGTACTCGATTGTCGATCTGGAAGTTGGTGCAATGCTTGATAAGTATCTTGGTACTTCAGGGCACAGTGCATACCTGAGACCTTCGTTCGGAGTTGGTTCGGATCGGCCAACGGACGGTTCTGTTGAGATTGGCTACAAAGTAGTGTTTTGAAAAGTCACGGACAAACTATTTAGTAGATTTACTAGTTGTAAATAAGTACCCATCTAGCGGGCTTTAAATAGTCTTAATTCTCACTAAGATAGGTATTCTAAACTACGAGGAAAAAACAATAACGAGGAAAAGGAGGAAGACCATGAAACTCTTCAAACTGGCAACGATTCTTCTGTTCTGTATTTTAGTGGCTGGCTGCGCTGCCGGCGGAATGAAAGATGTGACGCAGACAGGCTTTCTTGACGATTACAGTATGTTGAAGCCAGGTGGTGAAGACCGGGCGGCGCTGGTTTATGTCAATAAAGGAACTGATTTTAAACCGTACAACAAGATCATGTTTGAGCGGGTTCTTGTCACCCTGAGTGATGAGGCCGCTAACAAGCAGGTTGATCCTGCGGTGTTCAAGGAACTCACCGACTATTATCAGAAAGCCTTGTTAGATGCGATCAAAGGTGGCTACCAACTCGTGGACCAGCCTGGGCAGGGGGTCTTGAGAGTGCGGGCTGCGATTACCGGCATCAAGCCGAGCAAACCAGTGTCCAACACGATGTCGACGATTCTTCCGATTGGCTGGGCCCTTGCCGGTACCACCAAGGCCATCAGTGACGACAACTTGGGAACCGGCGAAGCCGCTACCGAAATCGAAGTCCTCGACTCGGTGACCGGTGAACGTTTGGCTGCTGCTGTTGATCGTCGACAGGGTGGTAAATCGGCATTCCGCGGCAAATGGGAAGACACCAAGGCTGCCTTTGATTTTTGGGCAAAACGCTTCCGTGAGCGGTTGGATGAAGCTCGGGGGATGTAACGAGAATCCGTGCCGACTTTGAGGGGCAACATCTCGTATGATGTCGCCCCTCATTTTGGAAAGAAATCCTTTGTATCGTCAGCAAGCTATACGTAAGCGATGTGAATTGCTCAACAACCGAGGCATGGTTGCTTTGTCGTAGCAGAAGAGTCAAGGGCGCAGGCGAGAGAGATGATGCCATGTGCTGTTGGATTAGAGCGATGACTCCTCACCAATTGGGTTGAGGTAGAGATTTTAAATGGCCCTATTTTTGAAACCATTGCAGACCGTTACGTCCTTGCTGCGTAGTCCTGCTAAAGAAATCGGACTTCCTCCTGGTACGCTGATTTATGTCGGCGAAAAAAAAATGGGGCGGCCGGTTATTTCGTACATCGATTATTCTGTCGATCACTATGATGCACAAACCGATGTTTCCCTGGAACACTGCCTGCGACTGAAAACCCCTGAAACCGTAAGCTGGATCAATCTGGACGGCGTACATGACATTGCTCACGTTGAAGCTTTCGGCAAATCATTTGATCTTCACCCGCTGACTCTGGAGGATATTCTCAATACGAATCATCCTGCCAAATTTGAAGAATTTGACAATTCTGCGCTGATCATTGTGAAAATGTTTAATTTTGACGAGCAGGATTGCCAAATTCAGTCTGAGCAGATCAGTCTGATTTTAACTGCAGAAAACGTACTGACTTTCCAGGAACAACCAAGTGATGTTTTCACTGCGGTCAGGGAAAGATTACGCCGGAAAAGTGGGCGAATTTGTCAGCGAGGGCCAGATTACCTTGCCTACGCATTACTGGATTCAGTCGTTGACAGCTATTTTCATGTCCTTGAAAAAATCGGTGACCGGCTCGATTACCTGGAAACGGAGTTGATCAATCGACCGACCCAAGATCTTTTACATCAGGTTCATCAGCTCAAAGGGCAATTGAATTTTTTGCGCAAGTCGGCCAGGCCAGTGCGAGAATTGATTGACAATCTTGTGCATAGCGAATCCCCTTTGTTTAAAGACACGACCACCATCTTTCTCCGCGATCTCTCCGACCATGGAAAGCAGGTTCTGGATACGGTGGAAAGCTATCGCGATAGTGCTTCCGGTTTAGTCGATCTGTATATGTCGAGTGTCAGCCAACGAATGAATGAGGTTATGCAGGTATTAACTATCATTGCTTCAATTTTTATCCCACTAACTTTTATTGCCGGGATTTACGGGATGAACTTCGAACTGATGCCGGAGCTTAAATGGCAATACGGTTACCCAATGGTTTGGGGCCTGATGATCGCGTGTATCGTGGGAATGCTATGGTTTTTCAAGAGCAAAAAATGGTTTTGAGATCTTTGCTTGATGTTCAACCGGAACCCGCAGGTCCCGCTGGTTCTGGTTTCGGCACCGGCTGGATACTGCAAGAGCTCCGCAGCCCCCATCGGGCACTGGGATTTTGATACGAAAATCTTCAGCCTCAAAGGGCAGTGGTTGACGACAGGGCAACAATGCCAAGAGGGATCATCCAGATGCGAGGTCTGACCATGAAATTTATCAAAACCACCATCATCAGCGGGCTGATTTTTCTGGTGCCACTGGTTATCGTTGCAGCACTGATCGGCAAAGCCTTTGATATCATGTTGCTGGTTGCCAAGCCGCTGGACAAGCTGATTCCGATCGCTTCTGTCGGTGGTATCGCCATGGTCAACCTGCTGGCCTTGCTGGCGATTGCCGTGACCTGCTTTATTGCCGGACTCATCGCCAGAAGCGCTCCGGCTAAGAAGGTCTATGCTTCACTCGATAACCTGCTGATGAAAATCCCTGGTTACGCCTTCATCAAAGGGTTTACCGACGGTATTAGCAACAGTGATGATGCGCACAAGAGTCTGATACCGGTCCTTGTACAGTTTGACGATAATGCCCAGATTGGCTTTGAGGTAGAACGTTCGGATGATGGGAATGTGGTTGTTTATCTGCCCGGTGCCCCCGTTCCATGGTCAGGCTCCGTTGTTTACTTTCACTCTGAGCGGGTCGAGCGACTCGGTATCAGCGTCGCTCAGGCGTTCAGCAATATCAGGGAGCTGGGGCGAGGTTCAAACCGGCTTGAGACAAAGGCACAACTCAGGCACAAAGGGGAAACAACTGATGCCAACACGGAAACAGATTAAACCATTTATTCTGTTGCTCACCTGTCTGCTGTTGCTGGCTGGGTGCGCAGCAAGCAAACTGCAGCCGGTTGCGAATTTGACCACCTGTAGTGAACCCCGGCCAGAGATTTGTACTATGGACTACCGGCCAGTCTGCGGACAGCTGGATGGCAGCAGCAAGACCTACTCCAACGGTTGTGTCGCTTGCAGCGATCTGCAGGTGACAGGCTACGTTGAGGGTGAATGTCAGTAACGCCGAACCTCCGCCTTTTAAACCTTGGGAGAACTTTTATGCTCAGCGTAACGAGGACAGGTTCTTTGATCCAGCTCGGGAGCAGTTTGCTGCTGGCAACACTGCTTTTAATCAGCGGCTGCACTTCGCTACCAGCAAGCGTTCAGAGCGTGCCACAAACTGCTGATCTGATCCTATGTGAAGAGCCACGCACCCAGATTTGCACCCGCGAGTACCGGCCGGTCTGTGCGCAGTTGGAGACTGGCAGCAGCAAGAGCTACGCCAATGGTTGTACCTCGTGCAGCGACCCGCAGGTGGTTAGCTATATCGCTGACGCTTGTGCCGAATGAAAGCGACACTGTTTTGCCTGGCGTTGTTGATCTTCTCGGGTTGCGCCAAGCCGTCGGAACAATATGCCGGGCGGCTGGTTTATACCCACGAAGCACGAACCATCCGCCTCTGCGACGAAGAGCAAAGCTACTGGCTGCAGGCTGAAGGTTCTATTCATCAACGTTTGCAAACCGAATACCTCAACCTGATAGCCGAAAACTATCAGCAGGTCTATCTCGAATTCAGTGGTCGACCGGTTGAGAGTGTGGCTGAATTTGCTGCAGATTATGCTGGCACCCTGCAGCTGGAAGCGATCGAGACGCTCTCGGCCCGGATCCCCGCTGACTGTGTCGGCGAAACCTCGGGCGATTGGACCTTACTTCACGCCACACCGGCAGCACATACCTATGTTTTTAATTGTGATAATGAATTGACCTTTACCGCCCGCACCGACCGTCAATCGGTCTGGCTGTTTCTGCCGACGGGAACCTTGCAATTACCGCAAACAGCAACTGGGCATTACGCAAAAGAGGGGGCCGAATTTCAGCTCGTTGGCGAACAGGCAAGACTGAAAACAGCTGAAAGGGAGCTGCAATGCAGCAACGACCGCCCCGCAGCGATCTGGGAGCATGCCAAGCTCAATGGTGCCGACTTTCGGGCCATCGGCAATGAACCTGGTTGGAATCTGGAGATTCGTCAGCAGTCGGAATTGATTCTGATCAGTGAATACGGTGCAAAACGGCAGTTATTTGAACTGCCGCAACCAATCATCGACAGCGCGAACAGGACCACCCGCTATCAGATTGAGCAGCCCGAATCGTTACGTCTGACCATCCGTGGCGAAAACTGCCGCGATTCGATGAGTGGCGAACCGTTTGAAAGCCAGGTTGAAATTGAATTTGACGGAAAAACTCTGCAGGGGTGCGGCAAGGCGCTGCACTGATGGAGCAGCACAGCGCTTGAACAGGAAATGGTGTCGAAGGGATTTTCCTGCGCAGTCTTATTGTTTTCGCACATTTTTTGGGCTAGGTTTATACGTAGCTAAGGGGTGATTCGTATGGCGGAATTTAAAAAAATAAGCATCAAAGCAACCGGCTCTGAACGACAGATATGCCGAAGGTTGTTCCTCGGATTTTACGTAGCCGTGGGCTTTGTTTTGCTTCAGCTTTTGCTTGCTGGCTGCGCAACTACAAACAAGAGCCCTCAACGGGAGTTGACTCCTATTACTGACTCCCCTAGCGGCATTTATCAGCCGGGGAAATTCGTTTGGAATGATCTGCTCACTGATGATGCAATAGCAGCCAAGGCCTTCTACGGTCAGCTTTTCGGCTGGACCTTTGAGGAGCATGTTGGCTATACGTTGGTGAAAAATGACGGTCAACGTATTGGTGGCATTGCTCAGATCGAAGAGGATTCCTCAAAAGTAGGAGTATCCCGCTGGCTCTGTGCCCTTTCTGTCGATGATGTCGATTTGGCTGCTGACGTGGTCACTAAGTCAGGTGGTGTCGTCAACGTCGGACCCGTAGATATGGAAAACCGTGGCCGGGGAGCTATCGCGCGTGATCCCCAGGGTGCACAGCTGTTGTTAATCCATGCCTTAGGTGGGGATCCAGAGGATAGTGATCCGGCTATGGGTTCATGGCTTTGGCACGAACTCTGGAGCAATGACTCAGAGGCCTCACTTGCCTTTTACCAAAAACTGTCCGGTTTTGATTTTCTTGGTGAAAAAAACGATTATCTGATTTTGTTGAAAGATGATAATTGGCGAGCCGGTATCCGTTACATCGATGATAGTGAACTGGAGATGCGTTGGGTGCCAGCTGTTCGGGTCGCGGACACTGAAGATATTGCCATGCGGGCGAAGACGCTGGGTGGTAAGGTCGTGGTTGAGCCCAGGCCTACAGAGAGCGGTAGTGTGGCACTTCTGTCTGATCCATCGGGCGCTCTAATGATTATTCAGCGCTGGTCTGCACAGCCCCTAGAGCAGGAGGAATAAAGCCCATGGGAAAATATATAAAATTATTATCTGGGGCTATCGTGGTTATCTGGGTATTGCTTTTGACCGGTTGTGGTGGCGGTTCTGGCAGCTATTCAAGTCATACTTCTTACCACAGTTATCACGATCCTTATCCTGGCTGGGGGCATAGGTCTGTTTATGTTAACCATGACCCTCATCGGCCACCGTCGCCAGGGGTTAGGCCTCCTGGCAGTCGGCCACCTGGGGAGAGACCGCCGGGAATGGGTCGCCCCCCTGCGAAACCGACCCCAAGACCGACCCCAAGACCGACTCCGAGGCCTATGCCTCGACGCAGATAAAAAACCTGGGCTGTCCTTTTGGGCAGCTCTCAGACTGCCTCTAGAGGCACCTTTTGTCGTTTGATTCATCACGCATAATTTACAGCTATGTATCTAACGGAGTGGCTGAATCGCCATTAGGTGAGTAGTCATTTGTAGTCTCAATTCTCGTAACATGAGAAAATCACCGCCATCTACAATTTCTCGTCCGTTTGATGGCCCCCCCGTGTTCAAGTTGACTCTTCACCTAGAGATAACCGATCGAATTTGGCTTGCAAAAAATCAGGAATTCACTTTGAAAGCGCCGGTAAAAGCCGGCATGGATCGGGAGGTGAAAGTCCTCCACATGGTAAAGGCTAGCGACCAGCCGTGACCCCGAGTCATGCGTCGGCTTCCCGCAAGGGAGCGGCGAAGCGTTGACAGGGGGCGTGCAGGCCAGCCTATTGAGCTCCGAAATTTCCTTTTTCGGGTTGTCGACCTTGTAAAGTGATGGGGAAGGCAGCACGGGACGTTGCGTAATCGCAAGTGACGTCATCGGACCCGCGGAGTCAGAGAACCAGGGCATGTCCGCAAGCTCCATGCACGGAAACCGGGAGATCCGGGAATCGACCGGGTGTTTATTCAGCACACCGGTCCGGTCGGGGCAGGCGTAAGGCCGAACGTCCGACATGCACGATTTCCGGAAGTCGGACGAAGGCATAGTATCGATGAAACGAGCGAACAAAGGAAGGCAGCCAGAAACAACAGGCGAACGATCGGCGGAGTTCGTGGAGAAAAGGCCTTCGGCCAAAGGGAATCCTGGCCAGACGACCGTGACCGGAACACAGAGTTCGGAATCAGCGTCGAGCGGACTGGACAGGATACGAGAAGCCGCGAAGCGGGACAAGCAAGTGGACCAAAACGGAGGCGGGGACACCTCAGGGTACGGTCATATCGCCGCTACTGGCTTACGTTCTGGCCCTGTGGGTGAACCGGCAAGAGGGTGTCACCCATACCCGAATCAACGCCTCTGCGTCTGACCTGAGGCAGGAGCCTGGTGCGGTAATTCCGCACGCCGGGATCTGTGCGGGGGACGCCGGGTAACCGGTGTTCCTACCGCGACTGGGAGCAATATTCAGAGCATTCTAGCTCATTCGCAAAACTAGTAACTTAAATGAAAAGCCGCTGAGGCAGCCTCGACGGCTTTTTTAAAAACTCCAGAAATTTCAATCATCACTACCTTTTACCACGTCGGGTAAAAAGATAAACAATGATCAGCAGGGGATATACGAAAAATGCTTCACCAAATTTTCCCTGGGAAAGTGCGAATGCGCTGAACAGCAAACTAAATATTAATAGGACTATAAGCAGTATTGCAATTGGACGGTTCATTATTTTCTCGCTTTGATAATCTCGATTCTGGAACCTGGGAATAGGACTCTTCATTTTAATACCGCAGGTTGTAAGACAAATCCAGTCATTGATTAGCAGCGAGATATTCCTTCAAGGTGAATAGCCAACAGAAAACAGAAATTTTCAAATCTCAAAAATAGTAAGTTATGAGAATGTAGAATCAAGTGTCCAGATATCAGATATGGCGGTCAAAAAGAAAACCCGATGCAGCTGATGACCACACCGGGTAGGAATTACTATTTTATTGACGCAATAACAATTACCTTATAGCTCACATGGCAGCAACATATCGCATCCACAGTTATTACAGTCTGTCCTCCATATATCCAAACAGTTGCTGCTGGTGCTTTTCAACTTCAGCCATCAGACGATCATACTTTGCCCTACGCATCCACTTTGGTCTTTGAAGCGGGACTGTCATATCATCTGATGCGCCCAACTTCTTGCGAGAATTCCTTACAGACCGAACCAATTGATCGACGTACCCAACATTCTCGCTGCGACTCCTATATGTCAATTTGAAGCAATGCAGGCACCGAATGCAGGTTGTTGAGATATACAGTCGATATGATCGTCTGCTACACCCTGGGCATGCCATTAGAGAGTGCCTACCACCCCTGTAGTGGGTAAAGTAACTCAATTGAATAGTCTCGGTAATAGGTTGTGGCAAGCTTGGCATCTGGCAAACAATATGAAGGCGATCCTTTGATACAGTGACCTTATAGCCGCCGAGGTACTGATCGTCCCTGAGCCAACTCAATTCCGATGTTCGTCCCTCTTCCAAAGCTCCGTACTTACGCATGACCGATATGTCGATAGAAGGTAAACCATCCAGCTTCTGTTTCACTTGTCCTGTTGTTGCCATATCTGACCTCTAGCGAATATATAATTGATAATGATTATCATTATCTTTCTTTACGATCACCCCGCCATCTTATATTTCTTACCGGGGGATTGGTTTATTGTTTCCGTTCGATTTGAGAAGCTTTTTAAAGTAATACTTTTAAGGGGGACACATCGGACACTCCTAAAGGAGAGTGTCCTCTATGTCCTCCACCCCTCGGTGGGACAATTACTAATGTCCCGCAACTGTCCCGCTTGTCCCGCCTCTCATATTCATTCGTAATAACAGTAAGTTAGACTTTTACACATTTTGAGCATTTTGTCCTTTCACTGTCTCCAGTCGATTTTAGGGGGACAAAAAGGGTTGTCCTCGCTTCAAGTTGGCTGTCCTCATGCTTATCGATAATTTATAAACTTTACGACAATTCAAACAAATATCCGCTCTCAGAGCGACTTTTTCTGTTGGTATTTTTTCTCACTTTTTTAACTACCGTTCCTGCTGTTGGGTTAAACTCTTATCCCACCTCTTATCAGTTTGGAACCCACCGGCGGCCTACTTCTTGGCTGCCAGTTATTCGGTTGATGAACTGTTTCATCGAATAATCCATTGGGCACTCCATTGAGGAAATAAACTTCTTCTTCGGTTAAATTTCCCCCACTTTTTGCCCACGTTGCTGGCCCTCTGCGAGTGACGATCAGCTCGTCTTTTGCCCTGGTAAAACTCACGTACAGAACACGGCGTTCTTCCTCTACTGTATCCTCTGCAATTGACAGTGATGACGGATAAGCACCTGGAGAACAGTTGACAACATAACAAACCTTGCTTTCTGTTCCTTTTGCAGAATGCACAGTGATAAGCGTAACCACATCATTTTTCGGAGAGGGGAGAACTTGAGTGTGATGAATCGGGTCGAGAAGATATTCTTCGATGAAAGCCAGAATAGATGTATGTTTTTCTGCCAACTTTGCAACGAGTTTAAAATCCTTTTTCCTTTTATCCCAATCTTGCCGCTGGTATTTATTGGCCAGCAAGCTTTCCATTTTGTTTGCGGCGGATTTAAATGCCTCGGCTACATTATTACGCAATTCAGAAACGCTCTTGATTATTTCTCCGGCCTGCTTTGGGAGTCCTCCTTTTTGCACAATCAACTCCGGGATTTTATCAAAGTTTTTCTCTTTAAACATGAGATCCAAAAGCTTAGAAGCTCTGACATCACCTATCCCTGGCCAAAGGCCAAAAAACCGCATGGCCGCAATCTCATCCAATGGATTAGCCACAAGACGCAAAATTGACAAACAATCTTTGATATGTGCTGACTCAAGAAGCTTGAATCCACCTATGTACTGATATGGGATCTTTGCAGCCAATAAAGCCCCCTCTATCACTCTCCCATTTAAAGAAGAGCGGACCAAAATCATATGTTCACACCATTCGTCACCGAGCCCTCGGCGACGTTTAAGATCTTCTGCAATCCAGCCTGCTTCTTCGTATTCATTCATGAACGATATCAATTGTGGTTTATTTCCTGAGTCCCTAACCGACCTCAAGACTTTATTGTAATGGAGTGGGCTTTGCTCAAGTAGCCAGTTTGATAAATCGAGAATTTCCTGTGTTGAACGATAATTGTCCTCCAATTTCAAAGTGATGGATCCGGGAACCCGATCTGTGAAACTATGGATATTGGCAAAATCGGCACCCCGGAACCCATAAATAGATTGAGCGTCATCACCGACAGCAAAAATTGTTACTATCTCTTTCAGAGGGTCAATCAATCGCCACTGCAAGGGATTTGTATCCTGCATTTCATCCACCAATATAACGTCATAATTTCCTCCGACCCAAGCCGCAACTTCAGGCATCTGTTCCATTTGAATGGCTACAATTTCGAGGATATCGTCGAAATCTAGGTAGTGTTGAGCCTCCTTTTTGTTTTCGTAAGCGATCATCACTTGACCCATTTCAGGGATACAATCGATACAAGAATCCAGCTTTAATTCGACAGTTTCAGTCAGGGAACGTCCTGTATTTCTTGCAAAGCTGTACAGGTCGATCAATTCTCTAGAGGTTGGGAAAACACCCCTGTTTTTCTTTCCCCTCAGGGCTTTATAAAGTTGCATTTGATCGTCCCGGTCGATGATAGTGAATCCTTCTGCACCAAAAGTCTGCGGGGCAACATGGATTAATTGCATACACCAAGCATGGAAGGTGGAAGCGGAAAGAGTTTTGGCCTGTTCACCGATTGCTAGCTTAACTCTCTCAACAATTTCCGAAGCAGCCCGGCGGGTGAAGGTCAAGATCTTGATTCGATGAGCTGGAATTCCAGCGGCAATAAGGTAAGCGGCTCTCGCAATGATTGTCTTGGTCTTCCCTGAACCGGCTCCTGCCAGAACCAAGGCATGACGGTTAGGTAAAGTTGCTGCTTCTCGCTGAGCTTCATTCAGCTCTTCCAATAGATATTGTATTGACATAGAGGTATTCTCCATTCGGTTAGAATTAAGTGGTTGGCTCATTTTGAAAATTTATTATCTGCCATCCATTATTTTATAGTTACTTGCCTAATTTATGTCCCTGAGAGGACGGTCAGGGCTATCTCCTCACCCAGTAATGATCCGCTTCCGTGGCAACATACCCCTTGTCCAGCAATGCCACACGGCCGCGTTTGAACGCCCTATTCTTAGATCTCTTATCCGCAGTGTCAGCAATGCTTCTCTGCAGAGCTGCCTCTTTCCATTGGTCAATATGAACCCTATGGTTACCGCTCTCTCGACAGAGTTCGGTCAGCGCAGCAAATACTTCATGTTGTGAGGGAGTCAGTTTGGGAAGTGGCTTGGAGGCACCCTGAGAGTTGGTCAAATTAAGAACAACACTGGTTGCGACCTCCATATCCTCCAAATCGTCACCTGCAACAAAACCGAGATTGATCACCTCTGGTTTGAAAAATAATGGAGGTGGTGGTTCGTGATCTTTTGATTTGGTGCAGCTCAGCTTACGTGCATCACCGTCAACATCAAGTCGGTACTCAGTATCAACCGCTGCTTTCAGGGCTGAGCTACCTCGCCCGCGCTGTGTGTTGCTAAGCCCGGTGTGATGAACCACCATGATAGTTGTATTAAGTTCATGTATCAGACGATCCAAACCGTTTATGAATTGTGTCATGTCAGTGGTGCTATTTTCATCCCCCGCTCCAAAATTACGATTGAGGGTATCAACGATTACCAACGCCGGATGTCCATGCTCAGAAGACTTTTCCTTTATGATTTTTGCGACTTGCTGAACGGAGTTCGGGTCAGAAATATCGATAGAGTTACTAGATGTGTAAAAGGGAATTTCAGCTTTCATCTCCACCTCCATTATATTTCGACTGCCATGCTTTAAGCCGCTTGGAGATTCCAGAAAAACCCTCACCACAGATATAAAATACCGGACCAGAGTGTTTGACGGCATGACCATGCCAATCTTTTCCAGTCACAATGCACAGCCCAATATCGATCGCAACGAAACTCTTCATCGAACCAGTTTCACCAAACAGCAAAATGATTGACCGTTGGTCGAAAAAGCCCTTAATTAACCATTGAGTCTTAACCTGACGGTTGACCATCTCTTCGAAGTGGATAAAATCGATCGCTGTTTTACTTTTTACTAAAGGAGCCGCTAGCATAGAATCAGTAGTTGCGACTATAGATGGGATAACTTCTGATAAATCATTTGACAAATTTGCACCTTTGAACATTGCGGTGAGTGCGTTCCTAGGAACTTCCATTCCCGCAGACAACCCGTTTGAGATAGTTTTTTCAGCCTCACATTCAGGGAGTCCAGAACTAATTGCTGCAGAGAACAAGGAATCTTCAGCTTGACTGAAGTCAAGTTCCCCCCCCGCAACAAGCTGCCCCATCCTGAATGCACCCTGATTCAATCGATGATTTCTAGACCCTTCTGGAGTCTGACTTACCTCCGCTGCTTCATCATCCAGTGCGCTCAAACCGTATTGTGAGGTGACAATTTTTAGGTGGTTATTTTTCTTTTTTTTAGAAGGATTACTGGTAACCAGTTCCAGCAGCCACTCAGGAGCTTCAGCCATCGGTTCAACATTGATCCATTCATAACAATTCCCACTTTTATGAAGGGAGGGAGACATAATGATATAGCCGCCATCTCCTCGGGTATCCAACCCAGTGCCAAGCTTGCCAGCACTATTTTTAATCGTTATCCCTTCCGGATATTTAAAGAATAGATGCCGGCCACCGCCACCTGTACGCTGTTCGGCAGTAATGGGCAGAGGGCCGTCTTTCAGTTCCAACTCTTTCAGTGAATTTGGCCCATGAGGTTGATCAATATCGAGGACGAAAAATCCAGCCTCTTTCCCCGTCGGTGCACCAATTTGAGCATCAGGGGATTGATCCCACCAAGCGGCAATGACAGTTGGGTCATTAGTCGCATCTTTGAAACCGTGCGGAGTCAATGGTTTTTTATCTCTGCAGGGGAAAACCAAATACCCAATTTTCGCATAGTTGAGAGCATGATCTTTGAGAGTCATTTAGTTTCTCCTTTCTGCAGGACTGCAAGAACAGGCGGGAGAAGCCAGAATATACTTGCTCTGGGAGAGAGATGTGTTAGAATTACAAACGCTCGATTCACATAGTTTATTGCAATTTTTAACCCCGCCCGGTTGCAGCCGAGATGGGGTTTTCTTTTTTGTTTCCATTTCATAATTTTGACCCTCCTTGATCCACGCAGTTACAATTTGTCAAATATTCTTCGACTTCAGAATAGAGCCAACCCACACAGCCATCGCCAATTTGTCGCCTTTTGGGAAACTTCCCGTCCCGCTCCAATCGCCATATTGTTGTTGGAGACAACCCAGTAATCTCCCTAAGTTGTGAAGTTCTTATGGTTATAGGTGGATATTTTTGTATCAGTGTTTTCATAGATTGTTCCTTTCATAGAAAATGTTTTAATTGTGCCGTCTTTCACCCTAAGGCTACTGACCTGGGCTTCAGGTATGCCGAATAAACAAATAATTGTCAGGAGAATTGATCGAGGAGGAGGACGTGGTTCACTGTTGAAAAATTTTGATAGGAATAAAATGGCCCCGAGATCTGGCTTATCGTTCTTTGGTGAACAATTTATCGTTTTTGAAATTGCGGGGTTGTACATGGGAGCTCCTGTTCTGCATCAACATGCAATTGTTTGAACAGGAGTTTTACCGAAAAAAAGTAAAAGAAAAAACGCACGGAAATTGGACAAATTCTGTGCGTAAAGGGGGTATTACTTTAGGTGATTAGCGATTCCGTTGATAGTATATTTCGTCCAACCTGCGTTTCCACTTGCCTGCAGACTCTTCACGTCTATCAAATTCAACATCGCCATCATCCTTCTCCCAGCATCGCTCAACTTCGCTGAGATCTAGTTCTTTAATGCTATCAATATTAAACTGGTCAAGGTTCAATAATCCCACGACATGAGCCTTGGCCAGGACTGAGATCATCTCAACTTTTGACATACCTTTCTTTTTAAAAAAAGAAGCAACCTCTGAATATGTTGATTTTATGAATGAATCAATAACCACATTATTTTTCCATGTTGAGCCATCATCAGAAAATATTGCACCTTTGGTTGACTCTCCAGCTTTTTTCATCAGCAAATCTGCAGTATATTCCCGAAGCTCCTTAGGCCAAACCACCAGAGAATAGCTCCTCATCGCATATGCGATATCTCTGACTTTTGGCTTCTTGCCATTTTTCAATAACTCAGCAAGTTTACCAATCCGAAATTCCTCGTAACCATAGCTTTGAGCTTCGTCGATATCTTTAATTTCATCAGGATCAGTTGTGCCATAAAGCATATGTGCGTGCGCCTCAGCATCATATTCATTCTCAGCATCGTCATCGTGGTTCATCACTTTTCTCCTCATTTCATAGATGATCTATACCTAAATGGCAGGGTACAAAAATATTGAGTTGAGTGGAAGTCACTTATCTATACGAGCCCACAGAGGTAGCCCAAAAGGTAGCCCACGCAGAATTAAATCAAAAAAAGGAGTTAACGATATTCGCTAACCCCTTGTTTTATATGGCGGAGAGGCGGGGATTCGAACCCCGGGTGGGTTGCCCCACAACAGATTTCGAGTCTGTCACCTTCGGCCTCTCGGACACCTCTCCGTATTCATTTTTCTTGGCTTTTCTGTTCTTTTTTCCGCTCCCGTATCTGACGGAAAAAATTGCTCAATTGAGCGCTGCATTCCTTCTGCAGAATCCCTTCTCTGACTTGAACGTGATGGTTGAACCGCTCATCTTCAGCAAAATTATAAATTGAGCCGACTGCACCAACCTTGGGGTCACGACAACCGAATACCAGGTACGGAATTCGAGCCAGAATGATGGCTCCCATGCACATAACACAGGGTTCCAGCGTGACATACAGAGTACAATCGAGCAATCGCCAAGAGTCAAGTTTTTTGGCCGCCTGCTGAATTGCAATAATTTCAGCATGAGTGGTCGGATCGTTGCTGGTCTCACGCAGGTTGTGTCCACGACCGATAATCTGGCCGTCAAGCACCACAACCGCCCCGATCGGGACTTCCGCTAAACTCTCTGCAACAGCTGCCTCATCCAAAGCTGCCTGCATAAAAAACTGGTCTTGCTCAACTGTAGCCATCTGAAAACTGTCCTTGATTGTCACCTGAACAGGACTGTGCTTCTATCATGAAGCGGGATGAAACTCAAGCGGAATGCCCGCTGTCGGCCATCCGTTGCGGCCAATCGGTACAGATAAAAGTAGCCCCTGCTTCTATAAAATACTGTGCTCGTTCAAGATCATTGACTGTCCAGAGATTGACCCGTATTCCTGAAGCTGTCAACTGGCGGATCAGCGTACTATCAGTTATCAGTTGATCTGGATGATAGGCATCCACCCCCAGATCAGATAGATAGGCAAGAAGATTTTCTGGGTGTTCTTTCACCAAAGCTGCCGTAGCAATAGTCGGATTCAACCGTTTCGCCTGGCGTAGATAATCATGGTTGAAAGATGAGAGCAGAACCAACTGTTCAGTATGTGTCTCTCTCAGTAGATTGAGAACCTTTCCAACAATTGTTTCATCTGCAGCAGTGCCGGTTTGATCCTTAATCTCCAGATTGACCGGAAAATCATGGTTACGACAATCGTTCAGCACATCCCGTAATAACGGAATCCGTTGCGCTCTGATTGCAGGAAAATCTTCCGCTGAAACCTCTCCTGACGCTATGGTCTCAAAAGGGTCAGATTGGAGAAACCAGGAACCGACATCCAGATTTTTCAACTCTGCAAAAGTAAATTCAGCAAGATTCCAAGGGCTACGATCAGAAAATTCGGGGTGGGTCACAACATCGGTGGTTCGTTCAAGAGTATAATCATGGAACACAACCAGTTCGCCATCAGCCGTCGCCTGAACATCTATTTCACAAAGGTCGGCACCACTATCACGAGATTTTTCCAGTGACAACTGGGTATTTTCTGGCGCGATGGTGCAGGCACCGCGATGGGCACAAATATAACCTGTAGCGGAGAATCGATCGAAGAAGGAGTTCATTCTTTTTCCTTGCTGAAATAGAGGGTGATCATAGCCAGAAAGGCACCTGCCTTTATAATTTATCCTCCTCACTGGCCAAGAAGTTGGCACAGCGAATCATGTCCTCAACAAGTTCATATTCGGGTAGTCCTATCCGCCGCCAATTGCTTACGTCAATCCGATCCAACACTTCCGAATGCTCACCCGTAGTCCCGCGTGCCTGGCAGTTGCGTTCGCGACACAGGACGTCAATTGCCTCAAATCCGATTGTTTCGATCAACTTCGGAACCATGATGTGCACGCTGCCGCGCATTCCTGTTCCAATGTTAGAAGGACAACAGGTTACTGCGCCGAATTTTGGGTGCATCATAAAAGCTTCATCAACGCCTGTAATGGCTTTCACCCCCTCTTCAATAACTCTCGCTCCAGCACTCAGACGCTCAAAAACAGCCTTTACATCACCGCCCATCTCCATCGAAATGATTCTGAGATGGTCACCTTCGTTCACCCAGTTGATAAAAGTCTTCGCCTGGTTCAGATAGACGCCCCGCCCGTGGGGCCAGTGCTCATGGTAGCCGCTGGCCGCCTGCATCCGATCCTTGCCGCGAAAGAGAAAATGATCATCAATCAATGCTTGCCGCTTTGCATCAGAGATATTGGTATGCAAAAAAAACTCCCCTGCAAGACCGGAATCGGCCGGAATTCGCGCATAGACTTTTGCCATCAGATCTGCAACCTCTGTGCGGCTTTTACGTGAGCCACCCGGATTCAGTGGAAACATCGATAGGTTGCGGGCAAGCCTGATCCGGGTCGAAGCAATCTTTTCCTTGGCACTATCGCACAGATCGACGGTGATTCTTGCTGGATCCATCCGTTCGGAGGGGGAACCCTGTGGGGGACTTCCCTTTTCCATCGAGAAACCTATGTGGTATTTTTCGATGACTGGATAGAAAAAATCCTTGAAATCATCATAGGATTCCCGATCACCAGCATGACAACCCACAAAACTATCAGGATACATAACACCCGTATTGATTGCCCGCGCGAGCGTCCACTTGGCGGGGCCGCTGCTGACCACATCTTTATATTTAGTCCAGACTTCCGGTGTACACACCTGCGCACAGAGTGAAGTATGTTCGGCTGCTCGTGCCGCAGCCAGCTTCTCGCCCGGGTAATCATTTTGGGCAAGCGATTCATCAAGCTTCAAGTCGTAGTCAGGGTCATAGCCAGGCTTTTTTCCAAATAACATCTTATGCCCTCCTTAATAAGTGTAATCAGATCTACCCGATTATTCAGGTTGACATGTTATTGTACCGAAGCTATTTGGTGCAATACAAAAACAGTTCCGGCAAGCAGCAGGTTACCAAAGGAGAGAAACTATCGACACAGTTGGGTAGTTTGATCAGACTTTATATGAGATGACGGTATCTGTTCCGCACCACGGGTAGGAGAGGATCTAGGAGATGGCATTATGTTGAATTCTTTTCATCTATTTCTTTATTGAAATAGATGATTAACCATAGTCCTAAACAGAAACTACCTGATTTTATTCATTAACGCAGCAATAATGACTTCATCAGGGGCAGGGATAACCACCGTTTCCAGAAGATACCGGTCAAGAGCCTCCCTTGCCGCAGCAACAGCCTCTGTAACTTCAGCAATATCGCCATTAAGAATAAAATATGATTTTCCTGAGATACCTTGTCCAATAACCAATCGAGCCAGTTGAACCTCGGCTTTTTTTAAAGCTTGGTCAGCAGCAATAACCCCGGCGGAAACCGTTTTACATTCCACAACTCCCAGAGCATCACCTGCCGGGATATCCTGACATCTTCCAGCGCCCCGGAGTAAATCGGGGTGGACATTGGAAATAACAAAACTGCCGACCAAAGAATATTCAGAAGCTTCGGCACTTGCAACAGCCGTTTCAACAGCTGAACGAGTACCAGAAACCTGGATAAAATAGCGTCCTGCACAAATCGTTGACGCTTTGACCAAATTGACCTGAGCAGATTTAACCATCAAATCTGCCAGGAAAATTCCAGCGGCGATGGTGCGGCTTTCCACTAGTCCCAGGGTATCCAGGCTCATACTCATTTCCTTTTTACCGATCAGACCATTTCGTCCAATAATTCTGGTCGGGCATTGGGAATCACCACTTTATTGACCAGCATCCCCTTTTCCCCGATTTTCCGTGCTCCTGTTTCAACGGCACTGGTGACCGCGGCAACATCCCCGGTCATAGTACAAAAAGCCTTGCCACCTAAAGCCATTGCCAGGCGGATTTCAATCAACTGTACGTCAGCAACCTTGCAAGCCTCATCTGCCCCTTCAATCAATGATGCGACAGAAAAGGATTCAAGAATACCAAGAGCTTCCAGTTCGGAAGGTGGGTTGGTTCCGTTGAGTGCCGGGAAAATATCGGGATGGATGTTGGGAATGACAAACGTATCAATAATTGATTCTTCCAGTTCCTCATCAACGACGGCAATAGCGGCCTGTACGGATGCAACATCACCACCGACCAGAACCATGTATTTTCCGGAACAGATTGTCCGTGAAAGAATCAATTCAATGGAGGATGTTTTAAGCATCATATCGGCGGACTGCATACCGGCTGCGATACTGGAAAGCTCAATTAAGCCAATGGCATTCATACGGTGTTTCCTCCTGACTTAGCGACTGCATCAGCAACAATGCAGATATATTCATCTGTTATCTCTGAAACTTTACCCGTCAGAGAAGCATGAATTCTGGCCCCCAGACTATCTTCTGGAATGTCTGCAAGCAGATCATTGACCTGGACAACTGCACCCGATTTTATCACTGGAATAGCGGGCTTCCCAGCATGCTGTTGCAACAGAATACGGACTTCATCCAGGGCTGGAAACCCATCTACAAATGGAGTGGGAACCTCATATTTTGCAATCCGTAACCGCCGTAACAGAGACTTGGTAGGAATCCTGCGATAGTCCTTCATCGAGTGAATCTTAGGTGCCTTGACTTGCTGGTACTTCTGCCCGGATTCACGCATTGAATCTTTAGCCTGTTCACATGCTTCGCGTGGGAACAGATCCTCCGGGCAAGCGTAAAGGGTACAGAGGCCACAAGAACAGCAGTAGGTCGCAAACTTATTCCAGTAATCAGCGCCAGATGTCGTGAACCCAAGCGACCGCATCACTTTGTGTGGCTGAATATCGTAACCAAGCAGATAGCGTGGGCAAAACTCCGTACAGGCAGTACATTGATCACAGGCCGATTTACCGATTCGATTCATCTGCTCAGTTGACCGAGTTTTTCTTGAAACCAGATAATGATTAGCCGGCAACACAATCAGCCCAGCGCAGGTCTTAGTGACAACCTCATCAAGATCGGTACTAAATCCC
This sequence comes from Desulfuromusa sp., assembly GCA_033791405.1. Taxonomy (GTDB): domain Bacteria; phylum Desulfobacterota; class Desulfuromonadia; order Desulfuromonadales; family Geopsychrobacteraceae; genus Desulfuromusa. Next base: position 6,874 of record JASJGT010000218.1, on the reverse strand, counting down.
CCCATCAACACCCCGCTGACCAGCATGACAAAATCACTTTGAGTCGTACCCCCAGAAAAATCAAGGAGTTTCCGGTAACTGGTGCCGATAGGGACCCAGAACGATTTTGGTTCATGAACCAGCCCGGCAACACTGACAAATTTGTGGGTTACTGGAGAATCTTTTGCAGCCATACTGGCGTTGAACAAGGTTTCTACATTGCAGACCACACAACCAACATCGAGAGGGATTCCTCCCGGTGGAATCAGTCTGCCGGTTGCCAACTGCACCAGTTCGTACTCGTCCCCAGCGGGATAAAAATCACCCATTTCCAGAAGCTCAAGTTCTGTCCCAGTAAGGGCATCACGAAATACTTGTACTGCGCGGATATTTTTTTTCTTGATTCCAACAACACCACGAGTTGCTCCAGTGGCCTGCATCAGCAAACGCAAACCATCCAGGATTTCAGCGCTCCGATGCGTCATCAGCTCAACATCCTTATGGATCAGTGGCTCACATTCAGCACCGTTGACCAGGACATATTCCACCTGAGATTGCGCTTTGACATGGGTTGGAAAACCACCCCCACCAGCTCCCACAACACCAGCTCTCTTTATCATTTCAGCAATCTTCATACTCATTCTCAATTCTTAAATGTTATTTATCTCGTAAAAAACCACAATAATGCCAGATGGCTAAGTAAAAATTTCGTCCACCAAGGCGTAGATTTTTTCAGGGGTGCAGGCATATATCAGTATGTCAAAGTCCTGAAAAATCACTGCAACGCCGGTGGGCGGAACTTTTTGCAACGCCATCACTTTTGCGCTTCCCAATCTGCAGGGTATGTCACATAAAGAAATCTGGCAAAATCTGGAACACTGAACTGAATTGCGGTATTTTTAGGAATGAGGATCGTATCCCCAGCTTCACCGACCACCTTACGACCATCAATAATAATTTCCAATCGACCCTCAATCACATAATCAATTTCATCGTAGTTGAGAACCCAGTCAAAACAGGAGGCTTTCATTTCCATAACCCCGCATCCGAGCCGGGGACTTTCCGCAAGAGAAAACAGATCGGTCAGATAGACCTCGTCCCCTTCCTTGCCGGTAGCAAAAGGTTTGGGCTTCACCTCTGGAGTGTGCACAGAGATAACTCCACTTTTTGCGTCAACGCTCTTTGCAACAGAATCTGGCGGCGATTGTGACTGTTCTTTAATGACTTCGCGGATAATTCTCTTGAGCAGATCGCTGTCGACAACCGGAGAGGTCATTACTGAAGCTTCTCCAGCTTTTCCATAACCTTTTGGGTTACTTCAGTGATCAGCTTGCTGTCAGTAATAGAAAAATCACTCTTCAGTAACTGTTGTATCTTGCCGTTCAGGTCTGACCCGGACGTGGGTTCACTCTTCGGCGCTGGCTTGACCTCTGCTTCTGGTGGCTCGCCATAGACAACAGCAATACATTTCTCTTGCAAATAGTCCTTTGCCCCAGGAGTCAGGATAAGCGTCTGCCCGACATAGAGCTTCTTTTCTTCGTGACAGATAAATTCCTCAACATTGTCACGACCGACCAATTGCTTTCCCATCTTTCACCTCACAATCAATTATGACTCTTGAGCAGGTATACAGAGCTTTCAGTTTTTACCCGGCACATCAACCTCATCGATAATCCCAATGATCGTCGCATCTACCAGTGCATTCTGCATCTCTGCCGACTGGCGTGCAGCACTGCCGGTCGCAACCAGAACTCGCTCTCCGATTCCCGCACCAACAAGATCAGCAGCGACAAAACTCTCTTTTTTTTCATTCGAATAAACATCGAGCCGCTGGACTATCATCAATTTCAGGCCGGTCAGAGAATCATTCTTTCTGGTCGCCCACACATTACCAACCACATTGCCGATAATCATTTAATTCACCTTTCAGTTTTTTGAAGTTGAATCCCGCGTTCTCTGGCACAATCAACAGCCAGCGGGGTCAGTTGCGCATCCGATAAAATCCGTAAGACTGAAATCCCCTGCTGGTGTGCGTCAATAATATCTCGCTCGCTGACCAATTTATGATCCAGCCGGGCAATATTTTGATCTTCTGCAGCAAATCGTTTCAGCCCAAACCCCCGAAGAGTTTCCTCGTAAGACGCATATAATCGATAGAGGGACTCTGGCGCTGTTTTGCTGTATTGTAGATATTCAAATTCAAATACCTCAACGGTTTTCCCCGTTAGCAACAGCTCCAATGTTTTTTTCGACAGCGCTCCGGTGGTTCTTCCCAAAGCCAGATCTGCCATTTGACTGCAGGACAACAACGGTAAAATAATCCGCGCGGGAGTGGCACTATCATCAGTCGGATCCCAGAAGATTGCTTTTTCATTCTGATCTAAATGCCGTAACACGGACGCAACATTGACATCATCCTGACGTGCCAATATCAGGATCTGCTGGCCTTCCGTAGCCCCCTGAAGCTGCTTCAATACTTCCCGGACTATTGTCTGTACTAAATCATCAATCGCCATCGGCAACATCTTTCCCAGGCAGTAACTGGCCGGTCATTTCAGGAATCCAGCCACAAGCGTTCCCCTCATCAAAATCGATATGCATGGCAAGTCGGTAGTTCTCATTGACACGTACCAGAACGTTTTCAAAAACCATTGCCCTGAGATCGCCAATACGGATCCGAACCAGATCCTTATCCTTAACCCCCAACCTGATAGCATCATCCGGATGCATGTGCAGATGTCGCGCGGCAACAATCAAACCTTCTTCAATGGTCAGAGTATCTTTCTCAGTGGAAATCTGCAGGCCTGCCGAACCAGCAGTATCACCTGACTGCCGAATCGGGGGAGTGAGACCAAGCACCCGCGCATCAGTCGCAGAGATTTCCACTTGGGTCTGCCCTCTGGCAGGACCAAGGATAGCAATATTGTCGAGTGTTCCAGCAGAGCCAATCAGTTGAACCCTTTCCTTGCACAGGAACTGGCCGGGCTGTGACAGCTCGCGAACCGGGGTCAAGTCCTTGCCAAACAGTCTCTGAACGTCAGCTGCACTCAAATGGACATGGCGTGCTGACAACTCCACAGGGATAACACCTTCGACATCATTGAACTTAGCCATCACCCTTGCAACGATCTCATCGACGGCACGATTATCCATATTTTCTCCCGGTGCTTTTGCTTCCTGAGCCACTTGCAGCATCATCACGTAGACAACACTACTCAACCGATTCAAAGCCTGAATAATATCGCTCCGCTCGACTTCACCTGTCCCCGAAAAAGCTGTCACTGCAGCAAGCTCAGCACTTCTCACCAAGGTTCTCAGGCGATTCAGGGAGAGAACGGTGAAATCCATTTCTGCTGAAACTTCAAGGTGCTCCAGGCCAAAATACTTCTGTGGATGGTGGGAACGCTCCCTTATATCTGTTTCGTTAAGACCAAGGAAATCACAGGATTCTAACTCTTCACCAACAACTTCAGCCCGCAGAATTGCACGAGCCCGATCCAGCAATGCTCCCAGATTTTGACTCAGAGATAAATCTCCGCTGTCAACCATCTGCTTTTGCAATAGCAAGGTTTCTGCCTGCAACCGATCCAGCCAGCCACGAAAAATAATCCGTGGATGATCCTTGGAAACCAACTGATTTCCAGTCAGCTGCGTCAAATTCTCAGGCTTCACCGTGTAAGTGGTTCCATCTGCAACAGCGATATATTTCTGCACAGAGTCACTGTCTTCAACAGCAGAATCTTTACCACTGAGGACTTTGACCTGCCTATCACTGAGGAATTGAGCCCCCGCAGGGGTCAGAATCTGATCCTCATGGAGGTAAAATGTAGTTGGAACCTCTTGCAAAAAACTTTTTCTTAAAAAAGATTCCGTGATGATCTTTTCGATCACTTAGCCCCTTTACCAGGCAGGATCAATTCGATTTCATCATGAGGTCGCGGAATAACATGAACGCTGACCACTTCCCCCACTTTAGCAGCGGCAGCAGCCCCTGCATCGGTCGCAGCCTTAACTGCTCCAACGTCACCACGTACCAGGATTGCGACCAATCCACTCCCAACCTGGGTCTTACCAATTAAAGTCACATTGGCAGCTTTTACCATCGCATCTGCTGCTTCCAGTGCCGAGACAAAACCCCTTGTTTCCACCATTCCGAGTGCACTTGATACGGCCATTGTTATTTCTCCTTTATTTCTGTTCTGATTGTTGACTCTCCCCACAAAATGAGGAGGAAATCTACGCTACCCCTTCAATGTTGGCAGAAGAAGTTCCACCTCATCATGAGGTCTTGGAATAACATGGACACTGACCACTTCTCCAACTTTCGCAGCGGCGGCAGCCCCTGCATCGGCAGCAGCTTTAACCGCACCGACATCACCACGAACCAGAATTGCGACCAACCCGGTACCAACCTGGGTCTTACCAATCAGGGTCACATTGGCCGCTTTCACCATTGCGTCTGCTGCTTCTACTGCAGCGACAAAACCTCTTGTTTCTACCATTCCTATTGCACTTGATGTTGCCATTGTTTTCTCCTTCAGTTATTGAGCTTGTTAAAAATAACTTCCGATAAATTCTTCTCAGACATTAGATGGAACAAAGTTCATTTTTTTTAGTTGTTCGAAAACCAGACGACTGATGGCCTCAATATCGACAGCATTGTTATCAACCTGCGGCGATGAAACACTGTCCAGACCATAGGCTACGTAACGGATATTAAAGAGATGCTGTACCCCGACATTATCGCTTGTTGAACTTCCTCCCACGGATCCACACCCGAGGGTGAGAGAAGGATCGAGGTTGGTAGTGACACCGACAGCACCAAGGCTTGAAGGGGTATTAACCAACAGTCTCGAGACCGGCTGAGTCAGACCAAAATGTCGAATAATCTCTTCGTTGTTAGAATGGATAGCCATGGAGTGACCCAGCCCTCCATTCTGAAGTAGTTGGGTACAAAGCCGCCCTGCTGCCTGCCAGTCAGGAACTGTATAGAATCCAAGCAAAGAAGTCAGTTTTTCATAAGAGAACGGGTAACCTGACCCAACACCCTGCTCTTCATAAATGAGAAGTCGGGTTCCAGATGGAATATCGATACCGGCCATCTGTGCCAAAGCACTTGCAGATTGCCCAACAATAGCTGGATTCATGCTCCCCCTTGGCCCAGTCATCAACCCCTTAATTTTTTCGGCTGCAGTCCCTTCAAGAAAATAGCATCCTTCGGCAAGCAAGGCCTTTTTGACCTCTGCAACAATAGACTCCTCGGTAACAAGCGCCTGCTCTGAAGAACAGACGGTTCCATAATCAAAGGTTTTACCTGCCATGACACGCCGTACAGCGGCTTGAATATCGGCACTCTTCTCAATAAAAACCGGAACGTTCCCTGGTCCAACCCCCAGAGCAGGAGATCCTGAGCTGTAAGCTGCTTTCACCATTGCCGGACCACCGGTCGCAAGGATCAGATCAGCTTGCTTCATCAATTCACCGGTTCCCTCAAGAGTCGGCATGGTCGTCATACTGACCAGTTCTTCAGAGATATTCAGTTCCTTAAGAACCTGATGGATAATAGCAACCGTTTTGCCAATACAGTTTGTCGCTGCTGGGTGGGGGCTGAAAACAACACCGTTCCCCGCTTTGAGTGAGATCAGCGCCTTATAAATGGTCGTTGAAGTTGGGTTAGTTGAGGGGATAAGTGCCGCGACAACCCCTGCTGGAACAGCAATTTTATCGATTTTTTGCTCTCTATCTTTCTCAATAACCCCAACTGTCTTCAGAGCATGGATACGCTGATAAAGCTTCTCGGATGCCAGCAAATTCTTTTGCTTTTTGTCCTCCCAATTTCCGTATCCTGTTTCTTCCACAGCCAGTTTAGCAAGGTCTTCGGCCATAGCAATCATAACTTTAGCAATTGCCTGGACAGTCTGGTCGATCTGCTCCTGACTCAATTTCGCATAATCGAGTTGAGCTAACCGGGACTTCCGAACCAGATCTCTGGCTTCCTGAATCGAGGCTAAATCCTTATCTGCCATAGTACTTACTCCTTGTTTTTCTGATACTCACTGATAATGGCACCAATCAGTTCATCTTTACGCGCCGATCTGATTTTAGGCCGATCAAGAGGTATTCCAGGAAATTGCCTAGCCAATTCTCTGAGCTTGACAACGCTCATGCTGGTCAAATCCTGCGGATTTAATTCAATATTTTTTTTCGTGGATTTTGGGACTGATTTTGACTTGGCAACCCGTGCTCTTTTTTGCGTGTTCTTTTGACCCTTCTGCTGATCATCATCAATGATGCCATCTAATCCGTCTGCTGTTCTGGCAATGACAGTCTGCGACGTGACTGTGCCAACCTGTTCAGCAGCGCAACAGCCGGATTCAACAGCAACCTTGACCGAGCTGACGTCCCCGGAAAGGAGAACTGAAACCAGGCCTGAACCAACATATCGGCAACCGAGGAGTTTGACTTCAGCAGACTTCAACGCTGCATCGGCACCAGTCAATGCCGGAACAAATCCGATGGTTTCAAAACTTCCTAAAGCTTTATTATTCATCAGTACGCCTTTGGGTTATCTGCAACGGCTTGCACCGCTTCAGCGAAGGCTTCACAAGCAGCCATGCACGAAGCCTGACTGCCACTCAGCAAACCGCCACCAAAGTTAGTTTCAGATGGTGGAGCAAAAAACTCTGCCATATCCACATCCGCCGCCTTTAGAGCCGCATCCAGAGCAAATATTGCTTCTATCGGCGGAGCAATCAGATAGGCCAGCGATGTCCCCTCTTCAACTCCGGCAATTGTGGAAAGATAAGATCCTGACCGCGAAACACAGTGGGCATAGTAGGCAATGGAATCATCATCATTGGCACTGATAAAAGCTGCGTCATTTTCAATAAAGCTG
>JASJGT010000217.1:0-7561 GCA_033791405.1 Desulfuromusa sp. | reverse complement strand
ACCAAAACGTGCTTTGGGGAGAGCATGGGGAGTCTGAGACATGCTTTCCATGCCTCCAGCAATGGCTATTTGTGTGTCCCCCAAACGAATTGAGTCAGCGGCAAGCATCATCGCTTTTAGTCCACTGCCACAGACTTTATTGATTGTCATGGCGTGAGTGCTGTCAGGTAAGCCTGCCATGCGCATAGCCTGTCGAGCCGGAGCTTGGGCCGCTCCACCTTGAAGGACCTGGCCGATAATGACTTCATCAACCTGTTCCCCGGAGAGGGTCGTGCGTCGCATGAGTTCACTGATAACCTGGGATGCCAGTTCTGGTGCGGTTGTGTCAGCCAGTGCTCCAGCAAACGAACCGAAGGGGGTGCGGAGTGCGGATACGATAAAAACATCTTCCATTATTGTGGTCTCCTGTGGTGAGAAGTTATGCTGCTCATTAATAGCAAGGACCGTTCCAAACTATAAAATCGTTTTATAATCAGAGTTTTACCGATTTTTCTTATCAAGAGAATCCGTGATTGTGATCATTTTTTGAATCATAAAGTGATTAATAGTTTTAACTATACGAAATCATTGAGTTTGAAATTGATCAATTTTATAATCAAAAAATCTACAATTGAGTGATAATTCTATCATGCCATAGAAACATAACGATGTTATTTTATGGATTGACATTTTTAATCTGGTTATGTAGGCTAAATGGTAAGACCAATTAACCTGAAATGGAAGGTGCTATGTCAACGACACAACTTATAGATAAGTTTTCTGAGGCCGCCGTTAATGTCGGAGCAGAAGTTGTTTCCGTCGCTTCTGTTGCTGCTGCTGCCGAGTATATCGCCGGAAAAATTAAAGGTCCTCTGCTGGTTCCGTCGTTTCCATCTGCAGGGCGCTTTAAATTGAAAGCGGCTCTAAAAAAAGCTGGAGTATCTGTTGAGGAAGACAAGTTCCGCTCTGTTGCCGCAGCGGCTGAAGGAGGAATCACGGGAGTCAATTTTGCTATTGCAGATACCGGAACTTTGGTGCTGGAGAGTACTGCTGAAGATATCCGGTTGGCAACAACGCTGCCGCCAAAACAGTTTGCCTTGCTTGACCCACAAAAGATTGTTGCCGATGGTCTGGCAGCGGTGGAACCGCTGCGGCAACTACATCAGCGCGATTCCCGCAATTATATTGCCTACATTACCGGTCCGAGTCGAACTGCCGATATTGAGCGGGTTTTGACCATCGGTGTCCACGGGCCAAAGGAATTATTTATCCTGCTGGTGCCTGGTTTGTCAGATGATTTTCTGGAAATGTGAAAAAATAAATTGTCACCAAGACGTCAAGAACACCAGGAAGGTCTAAACAAAACCCCTTTCAACGCAGAGATGGAGAGCAGGAGAGGCAGAGAAAATAAACTTTTTAAGGTTTAAAACCAAAAAGCCTTTCTCTGCGATCTCAGCGTCTCTCCGTTAAAGTAGTTTTCTTGGTGGCGATAAAAGGTTTTGAAAAACAGGAGTAATGAAAGATGAATAAACAGCAGCGCAGCAAAAATTATCGTCAGCGGATTGGTCAGGCTTTAGCGACGCCGAAACTGCAGGATGCCCTCCATCAATTTGGTGATGCTTTTCTGCTTTCCCGGGAGAAAGCTTTTGCCGGTCATGATTTTGAGGCGTTGCGCGGCAACATTGCAACAATGAAAACTCAGGTTTGGGAAAATCATACCGAATTACTCCAACAGTTTATCGCTAATGCTGAAGCTGCAGGTACGATTATTTATCAGGCTAAAACGGCAGATGATGCCAATCGTTACATTGCTGAGCTGGCAAAGAAAAAAGGGGCGAAACTGGCGGTTAAAAGCAAAAGCATGGTCAGCGAAGAGACACATCTGAGTGCAGCGTTGGAGAAAGCTGGAATCCAGGCACTGGAAACGGATCTTGGTGAATGGATTGTGCAGTTGGCGGGGCAACGTCCCAGCCACATGGTGATGCCGGCGATCCATATGTTTAAAGAAGAGATCGCCGAACTGTTCAGCAAAGAAACTGGCCAGCAGGAACCGGCGGAGATTGAGCATCTGGTCGAAGTGGCTCGAAATCAACTCCGTCAAAGTTACCTGGATGCTGATATCGGTATCACCGGAGCCAATATCGCTATTGCTGAAACTGGCGGAATTGCTCTGGTCACTAATGAAGGGAACGCGCGGCTCGCTTCAACCATGCCGAAAATTCATGTTGCTTTGGTTGGGATTGAAAAACTGGTTCCAACTCTGGAAGATGCTGCCCGAATTATCCAGGTTCTACCAAAAAATGCCACCGGTCAGCTGCTGACTTCCTATGTCACTTGGATTCGTGGTGCAGTTCCCTGTGCCGGAGCTGAAAAAGAATTCCATATCGTGCTGCTCGATAATGGGCGCAGTTCGCTGGCAGAATCACCACAGTGTCAGGATGCTCTCAACTGCATCCGCTGTGGTGCCTGTGCCAATGTCTGCCCGGTCTATCAGACGGTTGGGGGACATGTTTTTGGTCATATTTACATTGGTGCAATTGGTATTATTCTGACCGCGTTTTATCATGGATTGGATAACGCAGCAGAACTCGTCAAAGCTTGTATCGGCTGTCGCTCTTGCGTTGCCGTCTGTCCAAGTAATATTGATCTGGAAGACATCATTCTCCATCTGCGTGAAACTGTTGGTGATGAAGAGGGTATCGGCGCTGGAAAGGCATTGGTCTTCCGTAAGGTGATGCAGAACCGTAAATTGTTTCATACCATGATCAAGGCTGCCAGCTTGCTGCAAAAGCCGGTGACGCGGGGTGAGCGGACAATCCGTCATCTGCCCTTATTTTTCTCACCGTTGACGGAATGGCGAACTTTGCCTGCGGTTGCTGACAAAGCATTGCGTGACTCTTTCAAGGGGAAAGCTCAAAAAATTGATAAACCGCGCTACCGGGTTGCCTTGTTTGGCGGTTGTGCCAATGATTTCCTCTATCCTGAATTGGGTCTGGATCTCATTGAGGTGATGAATGCCTTGAATGTTGAGGTTTATTACCCTCAAGAGCAGAACTGTTGCGGTATCCCGGCAATTTATTCAGGGGAAAAAGAGACTGCCGTGGAATTGGCAAAACAGAATATTGACGCCATGTTGGCTGGTAATCCTGATTATGTTCTAACCACCTGCCCGACTTGTGCCATGGCGCTGAAGCAGAATTTTGTCGAATATTTGAAAGACAATCCCGCCTGGGCTGATCGTGCTGAACATTTGTCGGATATCACGGTGGATGCGGCCAGTTTTGTGTTGAATCAATTGGATGGTGCCGAACTGTTTGCTGATCTGGCTAAAAGTGAAAAAATCACCTACCACGATTCCTGTCATCTCAAGCGAGGTGTTGGAGTGTGGCAGGAACCGCGTCAGTTGATTGAAAAATCTGGACATAAACTGGTTGAAATGGCTCATGCCGATCGGTGTTGTGGTTTTGGCGGTTCATACTCATTGACCAGTCACCCCGATATCTCAAAAAAGATCCTGCAGGATAAAGTTGCCGATATTAAAGACTCGGGGGCAACCTGCGTGGCGATGGATTGTCCCGGTTGCATGATGCAGATCCGCGGTGGGCTGGAAAAGGCTGAATCTCCGGTTCGTGCTCAGCATACGATTGAGCTGTTGGCTGAAGCGCTGAGGAATAAACCAGAGAAATAGTTCAGATACTTCTCCCCTTATCTGGATTTCGTCGACCCGTTTCCCCGCCAAGGTTCTCCTTCTTGGCGGGGTATTTTTTTTGCGTGCTAGCGGCTATCAGGTTAGAAAACTTGATTAAAATCGTGGATACCCTTAAGAATAGTAGTTTACGTTGTATTTATTTCATTTCTTTTGTGCACAACAATTAGTGGAATGTCGATGCAAAATAAAATCAGTTTTATAAAATCGATTCGATTATGGGGAATCTTGTTCCTGTTGCTTTTGGCGGGTGTTCTTATTGTTATTGATATTTCCAGAAGTTATCGTGATGCAAACGCGCGTGCTGAGCAAGTTCGTGCAGATTTTGTTGGCCAGCAACGGCAACTGATCACTTTTGAAGTTGAACGGGTTGTTAACCTGATCAACTTTGAAACCAAACATATTATACAGCTGGAGCAGGATAAAATTAAAGAGCGGGTTTATGAAGCTTACGCGATTATGGAAAATCTTTATCAACAGCATAAAGCGACTAAAAGCTCCGCAGAAATTCGCAATACCATAATCGATGCAATCAGACCGATTCGCTTTAATCAAGGCCGTGGTTACTTCTTTATAAACGGTCTGGATGGAGTTTCTCACCTGTATGCGGATCATCCTGAATATGAAGGTACAAATATGCTTGAGGTTCAGGCTCAGCAGGGGCTGTCTGTTGCTCGGGATACGATCGGTATCGTTACACAGGCTGGTGAGGGCTTTCATCGCTATCAATGGACTAAACCAAACAGTACGGAGGAAGATGCTTTAAAGATTTCGTTTGTAAAGGGTTTTGAGCCGTTAGGTTGGTATATCGGAACCGGTGTTTATCTTGATGCTGTTGAAACCTCCATGCAAAAGATTATTTCCCAATATATAGAAAAACATCGCTTTGGTCCAAATCTCCAGGGATATGTTTTTATTCTGGATGTACTCGATATCCAGGGTGGGGACAAATTTGCCATTATGTATGCTAACCCTAATCGTCCCGATCTGATTGGAAAACCTATCTCCGATGAGTTGCAGGACGCAAAAGGCAAAATGTTCCGAAAAGAGTTTCTTTCTGGGTTGAGGGAACATGGTGAGTGTTATGTCAATTACTGGTACAAAAAATTTGAAAATCCTGAACCCAGCCCCAAAACCAGTTTTTTTAAGTTGACGGAGGATAATCGTTTTATTGTTGCTGCTGGAGTCTATCTGGATGATGTGGAAGAGACAATTCACAAAATGCAGATGGAGTTAAGTAGCAAAATCATATCAAGTGTGCTCCTTTTTGCCCTTGCGGTTCTTGCAACTATTCTGGTCTTTATCCTGCAGTGGAATTGGTTGAGCCGCAGGCTTAAAAATGACTTTCGTTTGTTTGCAGATTTTTTCCATCGGGCCGCTTACTCCTCTGAAGCGATCAACCGGGATCAGGTCAAATTTGTTGAATTGGATCAAATGGCTGAAACTGCCAATCAAATGTTGAATGATAAGGACTTGGCAGAAAAGGCACTGGTTGATGAGCGGGAGCAACTGCTGGTTACTCTTTATTCAATTGTTGATGGGGTCATTACAACCGATACAGATGGTCATGTTGAGCTGATGAATAAGGTTGCTGAAAAATTGACTGGCTGGATTCAGATTGATGCCGCTGGCAAAGAAATGAAAGAAGTCTTCAATCTTGCTCACGGGGAAGATCATCTGGGTACAGAGCGAAAAGGTATCGAAGAGCAACTTGCCGATTCTATAACGGTGCCGGAACATAAAGCATTATTGGTTGCAAAGGACGGAACCGAATACCATATTGCTACCAGCAGTGCCCCTATTTATGGAACTCAGGGTGAGATCCGAGGAACGGTCATAGTTTTTCGTGATGAAACAGAAAGACTGAAGATCGAAGAGGAATTATTCAAAGCAAAAAAACTGGAATCAGTTGGATTGCTGGCTGGTGGCATTGCCCACGATTTCAATAATATTCTTGCCGGCCTGTTCGGAAATATTGAACTGGCAAAAAGAAAAATTCCCGAAGATCATGCCGCCTATTCCTACATGCAGGTTGCCCATCAGGCTTTGGAGCGGGCAACCAATCTGACCAAACAGCTGCTGACGTTTGCCAAAGGTGGTGAGCCAATTCTTGAAGCAGTAAGTGCAGATCAAGTGATTGATACCGTTGTCCATTTCAATTTGAGCGGCAGCCAGGTGAAAGCAGCTATCAATCTGCCTGATGACCTTTGGCCGGTCAAAGCTGATAAGGGACAGTTGGGGCAAGTGTTTGCAAATTTGACGATCAATGCCAAGCATGCCATGCCAATGGGGGGGACTTTACATGTCACAGCAGAAAATATTTCTGCAGAAAAAGGAGACAGCTCAGTCGGAATCTCGAGTGATAGTGTTAAGCTGGAAGTCCGGGATGAAGGAATGGGGATGAGTTCCGATATTCTGGAGAGGATATTTGATCCTTATTTCAGTACGAAACAAACGGGGAGTGGTCTTGGACTGGCAACGGTTCGGAGCATTATTGAAAAACATCATGGTCAGATCTATGTGAAGTCGGAACCAGGACAGGGAACGACTTTTACACTCTATCTTCCGGCAGATAGATCCTCCTATACTACTGTTGCGGACATTTCCTCCGACGGAGTAGATTCATCATTGCCAAGCGCTGGACGGGTGTTGGTCGTGGATGATGAAGAAATTGTACAGAAGGTCTTGATGGAGATGCTGCGACTCAGCGGTTACACTGTCGATACCGCCTCTGAAGGTAGAGAAGGCAAAGAAAAATATCTGACCGCAATGAACGATGGCACTCCTTATGATCTGGTCATCATGGATTTGACGATCCCAGGAGGGATGGGTGGAAAAGAGGCGGTTCAGGAAATCCTCACTCTCGACCCTGCAGCCAAGGTGATAGCGTCCAGCGGCTATTCAACCGATCCGATTATGGCGAGATATATGGAGTATGGATTTAAAGGGAGAATCTCAAAACCATTTCAGTTGGCGGATTTACAATGGGAGGTATCCCGAGTTCTGAATATGTGAATCGAAAGGATCAGTCATGAGTCATTTACACGTTGTTTGCCCTCACTGTACAGCCGTGAATCGTATTCCTGCGGAACGTCTGGCGGCTCATCCCAAATGTGGAAAATGTGGTCAGCTGTTGTTTTCCACTAAGCCGGTTGAATTGTCACAATCCAGCTTTCAAAAACATCTGCAAAAAAATGATATCCCCTTGTTGGTTGATTTCTGGGCTCCCTGGTGCGGACCATGCAAAATGATGGGACCGGCTTTTGCGGAAGCCGCAACACAGTTAGAACCGCGCATCCGGTTGGCCAAGGTGAATACCGAGGTGGAACAAAACCTTGGAGCGCAGCTGAATATCCGTTCAATACCAACCATGGTCCTTTTCCAGAATGGTGTGGAAAAAGCGCGTCAATCCGGCGCGATGAACAGTGTTGGAATTATTCAGTGGGTTAATAGCCAGTTATAAAGTCTGGTTATCCACTTGACTCAAGTTGCCTCAATATTCCCTCCCCCCGGCGTGGGGGAGGGTCAGGGTGGGGGGCGAATATTCACGGTGAATCACCCCCATCCCAATCTTCCCCCATCAAGGGAGTGGAGAAAATCTGCTCCAGGTATAGTGACTGGAGCGAAGTGGTTAACTAAGAAAAGGTTTTATACCAAATGGATAGCAAGGCGGAATTGAGAGGGGCGACCGGTTTCTCCACTAGTTTACGGAAAACCGGAAAGATGCTTTTACGGATTTTTCCGAATATTCTGGCAATTGTTCTTCTCTCTGGATTGATTATGGAATTTGTTCCAATGAGTCGGTTGTCAGAGTTCCTGGGGGGTGGATTTTTCACCGATGGGCTGATCGGTGCGGGAATCGGTTCAATTTCTATT
>JASJGT010000216.1:0-8658 GCA_033791405.1 Desulfuromusa sp. | reverse complement strand
ATACCGAACGGATCAGAACCATCCGTAGCGTCGGTTACCTCTACTCCCTGCCGGAAAGTCAATCCTGATGCGCAGTCTGTTTCTGAAAATATTTCTCTATTTTCTATTAATTATCCTGCTGGTTTCAACAGCAGTGATTGTTTTGACTTACTTCCGTGATCAGGAATTTCCTCCCCTGGCACATCAGAGTTTTGCCCGGCAGGCAATTGCTGAATACGGACGGGAAGCGATTAAGGCTTTTGAAGATGAAGGGGTTGATGAGGTAGATGAGTGTGCCAAAGAATTGTTGGCAGAATCCGGGGTTCATCTGTTGTTATTCGATCGCGATGGACGACCTCTAACTGAGCAACGGGTGCCTCGACGCATGCTGCGCATGGTGCAAAGGGCGATGCGAAGCGGCGAGGTAGTTTTTCCGATGATGGGAGCCCGTAACGGGTTGGCCAGCGCGGTTCAAGGGGCTTCCGGAAAGACCTATTTTGTTGCCATCAATCTGCCTGAGCGGCCGCCATCAAAAAATCTATATAAAGGGGTCACACATGGATTTCTCGGCTGGCAATTACTGATTCTGTTGGCGATAACTGCAGTGGTCTGTTATCTCCTGGCTCGCTCATTAACAGCACCAATCGGTCGATTACGGCAGGCCACCCGCAAGTTTGCCAGTGGCGATCTTTCGACCCGCATCGGGGATCAGGTGAAAGGAAAAAATGAACTATCCGGGTTGGCACATGACTTTGATGAAATGGCCGGGAAGATCGAAGACTCAGTTGATTCTCAAAAGCGTTTATTGAGGGATATCTCCCATGAATTACGTTCACCTCTCGCCAGACTGGGAATCGCTTTGGAATTGGCGCGACAGCAGGGAAAACCGGAGGCACAAAATAAGGCGCTTGCGCGGATTGAACTGGAAGCGGAGCGAATGAACATTATGATCGGGCAATTGCTGAATCTGAACCGATTGGACAGTGGTGCCAGAGATTTACCATTTCAAAAATTCAATTTAGGTGATTTGCTGGAAAATCTGGTAGCAGATGCCAATTACGAGGCAGAAACACGTCAGTGTAAAGTTGTTTATAAAACTCCAGATGCCGCGATTTATTTTGGTTCACGCGACTTGCTGGCACAGGCGTTAGAAAACGTCATCCGCAACGCTGTAAAATATACAGACGAGAACAGCATTGTCTCGGTTGATTTGTTGGTACACACAGAAAATTTGACGATTCAGGTTGCTGATCAGGGTTCAGGGGTGCCCGATGAGGCATTAGCAAAACTGTTTGAGCCTTTTTATCGGGTGGCCGATGCGCGGGATCGTCAAAGTGGCGGAACAGGAATAGGTTTGGCAATTGCCGAGCGAGCCGTAAAGCTACATGGTGGTACAATTTCAGCGAGTAATCTTAGTCAAGGTGGGTTGCTGGTTGAGATTATCTTACCGATTAAAAATTAGAAAGACGTTGAGAGGTTGCCCGATGTTCTCATTTCAGGTTATGATCTTGGGATAATTAAAGAAGGAGAAACCGCATGGATTGGTTTTATTTGTTGGGAATTGTTGTTGTCTGGTACGCTCTGAACCGCTGGATTCTACCACGGATGGGGATTCAGACTTGAATGTCGGGTGCCTGTGAGCTTCCGCGTGACGGTAAGCAAAAGACTGCCTCGGAAAATTCGGTCGTAAATGAAGAAAAATAAGATTTGAACTGAGGTCGCTTGAAAGAGCGACCTTTTTTTATTGTATCTAACCTTGGTCTCCAGGAAAGTACCCCACTCTGCTTCTTCAGGTTACCAGGGCAGTTCCTCTCCATTGCAGTGCCAGAAAGACCCAGAGTTTTCCAGATTGAGGGCTTCAATCCTTTCGGACAGCCCAGCAACAGATTCTTCTGGAGTAATCAACCCGCCGAAATTGACCATCCGGGTTTTTACGAATCCTGGATGCAGTTGTGCGACGGCAATCCCACGCTCCTTCAGGTCGATGGCTAAGGAGCGACCAAGAGAATTGAAAGCAGCCTTAGAGGCACGATAGCCATAACGGCCACCGGAGTCGTTATCTGAAATCGATCCCATTCGACTGGTGATATTGGCTATTTTGCTACCCGTCTGCAGATTCGGCAATAAAGCTTCGCAGATTCTTAAGGGCGCAAATGCGTTGATCTCCATTTGTAAACGGAATGAATCAAAATCAAATTCCCCAAGAGTTTCCTCCTGCATAAGGCCAGCGTTGTTGATTAGCAGGTCGATCGTTTGCCCTTGCAGAACAGCGACTAGCTTTTCGATGCTTTCTGCCCTGGTGACATCAATTTTGTCAATGACTTGTGCAGCGACCTCCTCAAGCTCGGGCGATGTCTCACGACAGACCCCGGTTACTCGCCAACCTTCAGCCTGATAGTGTCGCGACAGTTCAAGGCCAATTCCACGATTAGCACCGGTAATTACAACATGATTCATTGCGTACTCCTTCTCAATGGCCTACAGGTATGGCGAAAATAACCTGCAGAAAGCATCCCGCAACCGTGTCGGCAGGGAGCGTTTATCCATCTCCTCAATAGAAACTTTACGAGCCAGTTCGCGAGAGTGATCAAAATGGCGTATCAGTTTTCCAACTGTCTCAGTATCAAAAACCTCCACGTTAAACTCAAAGTTTAATCGCAAACTACGTGGATCCAGATTAGCAGATCCAACCAAGGCATATTCGTCATCGATCAACAGCAGTTTGCTATGAATAAAAGGCGGGGGTTGAAAATAGATATGGGTATTATACTCAAGTAATTCAAACAGCAATGCGTTCGAAGCCCACGCAACATAAGGGAGATTGTTCTCTTGCGGCAGGAGAATATCAACCCGCACGCCACGCAATGATGCGGCATTGATAGCGGTCAGTTGTGCACGATTCGGGATGAAATATGGGGTCATAATCCGGATATGAGACTTTGCGCAAGATAGGGCGCCAACCAGAATCCAGTTGAGCGTCTCGTGTCGTTCATTGGGGCCAGCACTGATCCCTCGACAACAGGCTTTCCCTGCAATAGGGGGATGAGACCATTCGTGTGGCTCACGATCTTCTTTTGCCGCATAATGCCAATCTTCCATAAAAGCATCACGTAACTGTTCACAAACAGGTCCTTCAAAGCGAAAGTGAATATCAACCACCCGATGTGGGTTGCTCTTATCCATGACCATATGCCGATCACGGATATTCATTCCTCCGGTAAAACCATATTTATTGTCGATAATTAATAACTTGCGATGGTTCCGTAGATTAAAGTAAAAGCTGCCGAACAGGGTAAAGGGGAGGAAATTGGTTGCTTTGACTTTGGTTCCACGAAATTTATGGCGTATTTTTCTTAAGGAATAAAGCTCACCAAAGCTATCAATCAACACCCTGACATCTACACCTCTGTCGGCTGCAGCAATTAATTTCTGGGTGAACTGCAAGCCGATCTGGTCAGGCATTAATATGTAGCTGGATAGAAAAACTGATTCCTTTGCCGTATCTATGGCTTCCAGCATGGCAGGATAGGTTTGTTCCCCGTTGTGGAGAACCGTAACCTTGTTACCAAAAGTTAGGGGACGGCGAGTGACGGTATTAGAGAATTTAATCAGAGCTTGACTGGTGCTACTGGTAGGAAAATTTGCAATGTCGTTTGAGCGTGGGGGTTGATCGACATGTAGCCAATGCATCCCCTGACCCTGTTCCTGGAGTTCGCGGGATTTGGTAC
Organism: Desulfuromusa sp.; assembly: GCA_033791405.1. Lineage (GTDB taxonomy): Bacteria > Desulfobacterota > Desulfuromonadia > Desulfuromonadales > Geopsychrobacteraceae > Desulfuromusa. The sequence continues at coordinate 4,951 of JASJGT010000216.1, read as the reverse complement.
GGATTCGGTTGACGCCTAGTAACCAATAAAGGATTGCTCCGATCCCTGGAATTGCCAGGCAGGTAATAATCCAGCCAGCAGAAGCCCGTGGGTCGCGTTTTTTCAGCAGCGCATGTCCGGCGGTCAGGAATGAGAGTATCCAGGTGGCGGCCAGTAAAAAGGTCAGCATGGTGTCTCCCAGAGGATGAGAATATATCCTAAACCTTGTGTATCAAGAACTCCTAGCGCAGTGATGTTCCACAGCGGGGACAGGTAAGAACGGTGTTGGTTGAAATTTTTTCTCCACAGGTTGGACAGTTGAACCAATGGCGGCAATAACGACACTGTTGTTCTGACAGCCCCTGCTTTTTCTTACATTTGGGGCAGCGGCGATACATTTTTCGACCATTGAGATAGTCTTCAAAAAACAGACCACAGCGGGGGCATTCACTGGCTCCTGGCTTAACTGTTGCTTCACAGCCGGGGATAGGACATTTAAAGACAGTTTTGCAGTTGCTGCACCAGTATTCCCCTTTAAGGGGTGCCTCGCATTTTTGACATCGTTTAACGGCCATTATTTGCTCCAGTATTTTCAACTTGGATTTACAGTGTTCATTGTAGATTTTATATCATAGTCGACAAAATCAGGATTGCCAAGGGAAAGGCTACGCGGGGAGAGATTTCTAATCAGCAGCACTACATTTCAACCAATGGCTGAATTCTCCCTCTGCTTGTTCTGAGTCACCAAAGTTTAATTCGAGTAAGCGGCGTAGATGCCCCATACTTTCCACATCCTCTGAGGTAAAAATAAAACCGTAGAAATTTCCACGTTGATGGATCAGTTCACCGATAAACTTCATCCGCACAGAAGTATCGGGAAGGTAAATATTCAAAGGGACCTGCTTACCAAGAGATAAAGGAAGTTCTCGTTCGGATCTGAATAATGCGCCCTGAAGAGCCAGATCGATCAGATCGCAGCGAAAAATACCATTGTCGATGCTGATATCCGCTTCTGTTTTGAAATTGATGCGCCGGTAATTACGTTGTTCTGTCATGGTGAATCTCCTTTTATCAGCCTTGCGGAGATAAATGACTGGTTTGTTTTGTGGATATCATTGTAACAGGAAAATGAGTCTTTGCTGTTTTATGCAAACTCTTTTATGCTGTCGGACCTTTGTTTTGGAATTGTTACTTGCGATTGTTCGACGGTCAGGGTTACATTGTCTTAAGAATTTTAAATCTGAACTAACATTAAATATACACGGGGCTATCTTTATGTTTTATCCGGCAAAATATCTGAATCGAATTGTTTTAGTTCTTCTACTTACGTTGCTACCAGTTAGTTCCTGGAGCAAAGAAGTTGATCCCTTTGATACCAATCGTGCTCGGCTGCTAGGGCATATGCTGCAACAACAACTCAGTGGTAAGCACTATAGTCAGAAGCCCACCGATGATGCTCTGTCCCAGGCGGCGTTTGATCTGTATCTAAAACAGCTCGATTTTCAAAAACGATTTCTCTGGGAAGAGGATGTTGCCCAGTTGGATTTTTTTAGAAGTCAGATTGACGATGCTATCCGCCGGGGACGATTGGACCTACCGTTTGCCGGGCGGAATATTTTGCGGCAACGGATTGCTCAGGTACAGGATATCGTTACGGAACTCCTGAATAAAAAAATCGACTCAAACCTTATTGAAAGTATCGAAACGGATCCGGAAAAGTTGGACTATGTTGCTGATTTGACTGAACTGAGTGAGCGCTGGCGACAAATTATCAAAGCGCAAATTCTGGGCCGTTACATCAGTTTGCGTGAAGATGACATCGGTGTCGATGACGATGGTAAGTTGCTGCCTGTTGATAAGGACACAGATGTTGAATTGTTGCTTCAAGCCCAGGAGAAAGTAGCCAAAAATAACCGCAACTTGCTGAAACGGATGCTCGAAGAAACGCCTCAGGATCATTATGACCGTTACCTGAATGCAATCTCCCGGGCATATGATCCGCATACCAGTTATCTGCCGCCAACCACGAAAGAGGATTTCGATATCCAGATGAGTGGTTCTTTGGAGGGAATCGGTGCAACTTTGCGCGAAGATGATGGCTATATCAAAGTGGTGCGAGTTATTCCCGGCAGTGCTGCATCGCGACAGGGGCAGTTGGGGGCGGATGACATCATTCTCAAGGTTGCAGAAGGGGCTGACGATCCAGTTGATATCACTGATACCAGAATTCGAGATGCAGTTGCTCTGATTCGGGGGAAAAAGGGGACCGAAGTTCGTTTGACGGTAAAAAAGTCAGATGGTAGCCGTGTGGTGATTCCGATTATCCGCGATGTGGTGGAGATAGCAGAAACTTTTGTTAAGGGAACGACTGTGACCGATGAGCAGAGTGGTCAAACCTTCGGCTACATCAAAATACCCTCTTTCTATCGTGATTATAGTGGTAAAACCAATCGCAATTGCACCGATGATTTGCGCAACGAGTTGAAGAAACAACGTAAAGAAAAGATTTCCGGATTGATTCTTGATCTACGCAATAATGGTGGTGGTTCCTTATCCGATGCGGTGAGTGTGACCGGTTTATTCATCAAAACAGGTCCGGTGGTGCAGATTCGTAGCGGTTCCGGGAAGATCCGGGTGATGAGTGATGATGATCGTTCGGTAGAATATGATGGGCCGATGATTGTGCTGGTCAACCGATTCAGTGCATCGGCTTCGGAAATTCTGGCGGGGGCACTTCAGGACTATGGTCGAGCCTTGATTGTTGGTGATGAACACACCCATGGCAAGGGGACTGTACAGGCATTGCTTGATCTCGATCGTTTTGTCAACCTTCGCGGGATGGAAAAATATATGCCTCTCGGGGCGGTGAAAGTGACAATCCAGAAATTTTATCGAATCAGCGGTGAATCGACTCAGGAAAAAGGGGTCACTCCTGATGTCGTATTACCGTCACGCCTGGATGGCTTGGAGAGTGGGGAAAAATATCTGGATAATGCGTTGCTCTGGGATCATATTGAATCGGCAACCTATCAACCTTGGAACCATTTGGCTGAAAAAATTCCTGCGTTGCAACAGCGGAGTGATGCCCGGATAAAACAGGATAAAGATTTTCAGGAAATTATGTCTGATGCCAATAGTGCCCAAAAGAGGCGTGAGGAAACTCAACAATCACTGCTGCTAGAGGATATGCTGGCTGAGCGCGACCAATTGCATGATGAAAGAGAAAGAATGGCTCCACACGGGTTAATGGCCGATGGTGATGATAAGAAGGAAAAGTCTCTGGACGAGAAACTTTCTACCGATCCCTATGTAAAAGAGGGCGTCTCATTACTAGAAAGCCTGCTTAGGTCAGCCAGTTAATTTTTGCTTGGCCATCTTCAGTCGTGTTCGGTTAAAGGCTTGCATAACTAAAACAAGTTGCATGTAATCCCGACTTTCGAATCTCCCCCGACCCCTCTTTGCCAAAGAGGGGAGAATTTTTGCTTCCCCCTTTGAAAAAGGGATTGAGGGGGATTTTTATGCCTGATTCAAAGGCCGCAATTTTCTAACCGGACACTGCTTAACCATCTTGTTCTTCTCCGTGAATGCAAATATTAATTATTCAGGTATTAATTTAATCCAGCAGAGAGATTGTCTGCCAAGCGGTTCATAAGTTGAAAATAAGCTTCCGGCCCCTCGGGAAGATCCGCTCCAAGGGGATCAAGAATACCGGTTTTTGCCCCGGTTCCTTCGATCACCGTTGCAATGAGACGTGATTCAAATTGTGGTTCGCTGAACACGCAACGGGCTCCTAATTGATCAATTTTCTGACGGATATCTCTAATCCTTTTCGCTCCCGGTTTCCTCTCAGGGTCAATCGTAATTGAACCAACGACATTTAATCCATAGGCCGACTCAAAATATTGATAAGCTGCATGGAAAACGATGTAGGGAACATCTTTGACTGGCGCGAGCTGTTTTTTTAACTTCTCATCAAGTTGATCAAGTTTTGTTATTATTGTTGTCACATTGTTTTGATATTCAGAACGGTGGTCGGGATCAATTTCTGATAATTTTTGACCTGCCAGAATAACAATCTGTTTAGCCAGTGCGGGATCAAGCCAGAGGTGTAAATCAGCAGTTTGGAGTTGTCGATTGTGCCCCGTATGCTCTGCTTCACTGGAGTGCTTGTGAGCCCGACCCTCCCAGGTTCCCCCTTGTCGTTTAACCAGAAGATCCCCTTCTAACTCTGCAGCGAGAGCCAACTGATGGGCTTTCTTCCCAAGAGTTAATAAGGGCTTCTGCAGAAAACTTTCCAGTTCATGTCCCACCCAGACAACCAATTGAGCCTTTGCCAGAGCGCGTGCTTCAGAAGGGCGTAAGACATATCCATGCGGCGATCCACCCCCTTTAACTAGCAATAATGGCTTACCCACCCCTTGCATGACTCCCGCAACCAATGAATGGAGCGGTTTAATGCTGACAACAACCTGTGGAGCTGCCGGTTCTGCCGCCAGGGCAGGTGAAAACAGGCAGCAAAGGAGCAAACAGGTAAAATAGATTTTTTTCATTGTGTGACCTCGTCGATCTTATCCAATGTGAATAGGTTGATTTATTTGTAATGTTATAATATAACAGTCAATGAATCAAGCTGCCGAGGGAAAATAGTATGAGTTTCGACAAAAATCTCCATTTTATATCCGGTGAACATGATCATCAATGCTGTCTTGACGGTGCGATGGCCAATGCGGAATTGCTGTGTCAGCAGCGGGGGAAACGTTTTACATCAATCCGTCGCCGCGTATTTGAGCTGATCTGGCAGCAGCATAAGCCGATTGGAGCCTACGAAGTTCTTGAGGGACTACAACAGGATGGTCGTGCAGCGCCGCCAACGGTTTACCGCGCTCTCGACTTTTTACTTGATCTTGGTTTGGTGCACCGGATTAATTCATTGAATGCCTACGTTGGTTGCATCCATCCTGAATATCCTCAT
>JASJGT010000215.1:0-3674 GCA_033791405.1 Desulfuromusa sp. | reverse complement strand
CCCTTTGGCTTTCGCCGGAGTGGAGCCGATATTTCAAGAGGCTTGCCGCGAGGTTAAGCGAAGCGCATGGGAGCGGTCTTGAAATATCGGCGGAACGTAGGTTCCCGTGTAGCGGGCGGAAACAACGGGTCGTTTTCTTTTGGTTATTTTTTCTTTGTCGATACAAAGAAAATGAACCCGGCTGGCGGGCCGGAACCCCCCGGTTCTAAGGTTTTTCGAACATGAAGCCGCTAAAATATCTGAAAACTCGCGCCATCACTTCTCCATGGCAAATCAGCGGTGCCAGTCGCACTGATTTCTCTGCCGCAGTTATCATCCCCGCCTTGGCAGAGAGAGAAAACCTACCCGCAACGCTAGATAGTCTTTGCCTGAGTCCTGCCGAATATTTAGATCGGACGCTGGTGGTGATTGTTGTCAATAATCGGGTTGATATTGTTGCTGATCAATTAGCTGATAATCGAAAGACGATCGATTGGTTGCGGACGAATCCCTATCCACAACTCAACCTTGTCTGGATTGACGCCAGTATTTCCGGCCTTGAACTTCCGGCGAAAGACGGCGTTGGATTGGCGCGGAAAATAGGTTTTGATGCAAGCCTGAAATTACTTGACTGGCAAGCTGAGCCACTGCTGATTTCATTGGATGCTGATACTCTGGTTGATCGATATTACCTTAAAGCAATTTTTGATCATTTCGAGATCAGTACAAATGGTGCTGCGGTGATTCCATTCCGGCACCAATCTATAGAAAATACAAAACAGGAAGTCGCTATTCGCCACTATGAGCTGTATCTGCGCAGCTATCTTTTTGGATTGCTGTTGGCAGATTCTCCTTATGCTTATCACAGTATTGGCAGTACGTTTGCTTGTTTGGCCGAAGCTTACATCGGAGCGGGGGGGATGAATCGACGTTGTGGAGGGGAGGATTTCTACTTTCTTCAACAACTGACAAAGACTTCCGGAATTGAAATGATCAGTGGAACGGTGGTGCATCCTTCGCCCCGTTTTTCTAATCGAGTTCCATTTGGCACCGGGAAGGCCGTTCAAGGTCAGGTGGAATGCAGGGTTGCCCTATTTCAATTTGTTCCTGTCGCCGGGTTTGAAATTTTAAAATTGTGGTTAGCTTTGATTTCTTGTCAACTGAATCGCTCCGCTGATCAAATTGTACTTCGAGTACCGAGTATTTCTCCAGTCTTGCATGAATTTTTGATTGAGCTGAATTTTGTTCAGGTTTGGGAGAAATTACAAAATAATCATTCTTCGAAAAAACAGCGTCTGGCAGCATTTCACGACTGGTTTGATGCTTTGAGAACCCGCCAGTTGTTAACCCGTATTGAGAGTCACTCAAACTCTTCTGCTGAACAGATTGTTGCTGAACTGCTGAGGTGGGGGGGATATCCGGGGGTTGAGAAAGAGGCTGATCAGTTGGAGTTGTTGGAGGGATTGCAGGGAGTGGAATGGGAATAAGTCGGGGGACATGCATGTACTTAATACGTGTCCCCCGATTCTGTTACTAATACTTGCCAAAATCGTCATCATCCAGCTGGATTACTTTAGCCGGCTCCATATTACCCCAGGAGGTGTTTATCTTGGGCTGTGGCCTCTGCTGCTGTGATGTCACTGCCAACTGTGGGCTAAATGCTGGTTGTTGAGGTCGTTGAGGTTGTATTGGGCTGGCACTATAAGAAGCACCGATAATTTTAAAGCGCTCCAGCATTTGCTGTAAAAATCCAGTTTGCCCTGAAAGTTCTTCAGCGACAGCAGCGGTCTCTTCGGCACTGGCGGTTGAGTTCTGGTTGACGGCACTGAGCTGGGCAAGCCCCTCATTGGCTTGGGCTACTCCGAGAGCCTGCTCGTTACTGGCTGCCGCAATTTCGTCAACCAAGTCAGAAACCTGAACCACCCCTTGATAGATTTCTTTAAGAGCTTCGGCAGTTTGATCGGCAATCTGGGCACCATTTTCAGTTTTTTGTACTGAACCCTGGATTAGATCAGTTGTTTCACTGGCAGCCTTGGCGCTTCTGGCCGCCAGATTGCGAACCTCTTCTGCAACCACGGCAAACCCTTTACCGTGTTGACCGGCTCGAGCTGCCTCTACGGCAGCGTTGAGCGCCAGCAGGTTAGTCTGGAAAGCTATCTCATCAATAACCTTGATGATCTTGCTGATATTTTGTCCCGAAGTGTTGATTTCGGCCATCGCTTTAACCATCGCCTGCATGTGCTGGTCACCTTTTTCGGCTGCCAGTTTAGCAGCTGATGAAAGTTGGTTTACCTGCTCGGCATTGCGGGTGTTGTTAGCCGTTTGTTCACTCATCTCCTGCATCGAGGCTGAAATCTCTTCCAGAGCAGCGGCTTGCTTGGTTGCGCCGTCTGCTAATGATGTGCTGGTTGCTGAAACCTGTAGTGTGTCTGAGGCGATTTTCTGGCTCGATTGCAGTACGGCCTGCAATGTTTCAGATATCCCCTGATTGGCTTCGGCCAAAGGTTTTGCAATCAGACCTTCTGCCACAAAGGTGAAATCACCTTCAGCTAAGCGGTGAAATGCAGTCAAAATGTCATTATTAAGTCTGTCAGCAAACTGATCCATCTCACCGGCTAGTTGGCCAATTTCATCGCCCTGATTCATGTTCAGGCGATGATCCAGATCACCATTATTCATTCTATTAACCATTTTCACTACTGCAACTAATGGCCGAACAATTTTTCGGTTGATCAGTAACCAGACAAGGAATGTGACAATCAGGACAATGATACCTCCGATATAGAGGGATGTGGTCAGTCTTGCGACTTTTTTCTGCGATTGTGCGGCATACATGCCGACGGTTTTATTCATTTCCTGCAATAAGGGGATATTCCCAGCCAGAATTTTTTCAGTAGCTTGGTCTATTGTTTCGTTGCTATTGCTGGAGTTGAGTAGAATCTTCACTTGGGCGGAAAAATTGTTCCAGAGTGATTCAACTTTACGAATTTGGGCGAGAATCTCCGGATCGCTGGTTGGTGGGAGATGCATACCGCTATTGCCGTTGATCAGTCCATTGAGTGAGTTGCCAAACAGGTCGTGGGTTTCCTTCAGACTGGCGCGAGATTTTTCGACTGACAATCCAGCTTTAATCGTCATCGCCTCTTTGGACATTTTCTGACTGAGCATTCGCTGTCGACCAGCGATATTAATTACGGTTGAGTCATTCTTTTGATTTTTAAGGGTGATCACCGAAAAGAGAACCAGAAGAATAGTGATCAAGGTGATAATGCAAATCGCGCCGGTGAGTTTAGCGCTGAGGCCGATTGATTTTGGCTGAGACATAATTTAGATACTCCATGGTGATAAAAATTAGCAATTAAACATGAAATATATTTTATCTATCTGAGAGATATTGTCAACACTTTTTAATAATCTATCTACATAGTTTTGAAGGGAACAGGTTTCGGCTATAAACTTTTCAATAAGAAAGGGGCCACCTGCTGTCAGGTGACCCCTGTAAATATTCTTAATCAATGTTTAATTTTTAGGCATTCTCTCCCTCAGCAAGAGGGTGAGAATAAGGTCTAAACTAATCCTACAGTAAGGTGATCCAGCTGTGGTTATCTGCTTCCCTGCCATACTGAATAGCGGTCAGTTTATGATAAAGGTCCATGGTGAGTTTTCCCGGGTTGCCGTCGCCCAGTTGGACACAG
>JASJGT010000214.1:0-13006 GCA_033791405.1 Desulfuromusa sp. | reverse complement strand
TCGGGTTGATTGTTGATGGATTGCCCTTGCAACAAGTTCCTTGCCAGTACCGTTTTCCCCGTTAATTAATACCCATCCTGAACTTGGTGCTGCCATTTTAATTTGTTGCTTCAACTGATCTATAGCTGGGCTGGTTCCTATCATCTGGTAGTCACGACCGATTTTATCTTTGAGAGCTTGATTCTCCGCAACAAGCTGACCAATTTTAAGTGCATTTTGAATTGATAAGAGCACCTTTTCAAGTGATAGTGGTTTCTCAATAAAATCTGAGGCGCCTAGGCGGGTTGCTTTAACCGCAGTTTCGATCGATCCATGTCCACTCATCATGACGACTAATTGATGAGGGCGTAACTGTTTAATTCTTTTGAGAGTTTCTATGCCATCTATCCCTGGCATCCAGATATCGAGTAAAATTAAATCCGGATCATCTGTTTGGATCAAGGTGAGACATTCTTCTCCTGTCGCAGCAAAAGAGGTTTTAAACCCCTCGTCTTCAAGAATTCCTTCAAGGCTCTGGCGGATACTATGTTCATCATCAACGATGAGGATATTTTTCATCTTGGTTTCCTTGTCTGGTCACTAGCTGTCAGTGGCCGGGAGTTCAATTATAAATAGTGAACCCTTCGGGCTATTATCTCTAACACGAATATAGCCATTATGATCAGCTACGATGGTCGAAACTATAGCCAATCCTAAGCCTGTTCCGGTTTTTTTTGTAGAAAAATAAGGTTCAAATAATCTTGTTTTGTCTTCAGCAGGAATCCCGCAACCGGAATCAGCAACTGTCATGGTAATGATCTGAAGCTCTTGATTATAGTCGGTCCCTAGTCGGATTTCTCCATCACCTGTAATTGCGGCAATGGCATTCTCTAATAGATTTATAATAACCCTTTTTATTTGCTCGCGATCAAATTTTGTATCAGGGAGATGCTGATCTAGCGAGTGTTGAAAAGTGATATTTTTATGTGCTTCCCGGTACAATGAAAGGCATTCATTGATAACTTCATTCAGATTGTTTTCACTCGGTTTAGTAGCAGGCATACGGGCAAAGTTTGAAAACTCGTTGACCAGATTTTTTAATTCATCAACTTGATCGCTGATCATTTTAGTACAGTCATCAAATACATGATCATCATCTGCAAAACGATCCAGGTACCGTTTTCGGAGCCGTTGTGCAGATAACTGGATAGGAGTCAGTGGGTTTTTGATCTCGTGAGCAATCCGCTTAGCAACCTCTCTCCATGCGGCCATACGCTGAGCTTTATAAAGTTGTGTCAAATCATCAAAAACGACAACCGTCCCTAAAAAATTGTTGTGTTTATCGCGTAATGTGGTGAGATTAAGCATCAGGGTGAATTTATCGCTACCAATTGAGATGGTTGCCTGCTGGCGTACGGTTCCACGTTCTGAGTAGAAAAGTTCCTTCAGCAGCTCCATGATGAGTGGCATATAACTCTTTGGTATAACCTCACGAAAATCCTTACCAAGTATTTTATCTGAATCGAGGTGAAGCAGGTTTTCAGCTGACTTGTTGATTGTGGTCAGGTGGCCAGATCGGTCAATGGAGATAACCCCGGCAGTCACATTAGCCAGGATTATTTCCATATAATCACGACGGCGATCCAGCTCCAGGTTTGAATTCTGTAACTCTTGATTGGCGCTAATAACTTCAATCCGTCCTTGACGAAGATCGGTTGTCATCTTGTTAAAGGCGTTGACCAGTGTCCCTATTTCATCTGTACTTCGGGTTCTTAGCTGAATATCCAGATCGCCAGCTGCGACTTTAGTGGTTGCCGTTGCCAGTTCCTGGATCGGAACAGTGATACTCCTGGCAAGTTGAAACCCGAACCAGGTGGCAAGAAAGAGAATAATTAAGGCGATAAGGAGCAGAACAACGACGTAACTCTGTTGTATTTGACCTTTTATTGATTTGGTGAGTTTGTACTGATCAACCGAGGACGAGATCTCTTTCATTTTATTGATGAGAGAGTAGGGGACATAGTAATTAACCACGACCACCCCGACAATATCCTCTGGATTCCAGTTGGACTGGACAGGGACAATCCCACGGATCAAATCAGCCTGACCAACCGGGGTTATCTGTGAGAAGCGGATTCCCTGCAGACCCTCTCGTACTGGATCTGAGCTCGCTGTCGTGATTTCAATGATCGGAAGTTTGGGGTTAGCAACTCTGACTAATTCCTCGTGTGTTGATGAAAAAACCTCAACAATTCCAAGGTTATATTCTTCTTGCTTCTCTTTGATCAGCTGCTTTAATTGGGGCAGATTTTCTTCGTTGAGAAATTTACCTTCTTTGATTCGATTACTCAGCTGGTCTGCGTAGTAGAGAGCATTTGCCTCTGAATTTCGATAGTATGTTTGAGCGACTTCCAGTGATTCATCAAGGGCTTGTTCTACCTGATTGTTAAACCAGTTATCGATACTGCTTCTGATAAATCCTGCTGAGACAAAAAATAACAGCATTGTTGGGATCAACGATAGAGCAACAAATGCCCCGACAAGTTTGCTGCGAAGTTTTGCGCCTGGAACCCCACGTCGTCGTTCTAAAACTAACTTGAAGAGATTGCGAAAAATAAGAAAGAGAAACAAAAGGACCAAGAGGATATTCAGATTAATAACGGCAAGCGCGATGATACTGTTGCTAATTGGTAGTTGAGACGTCAGTTCAACGAGGCGACTTTCCAGTTGCGGGATTACGATCAACAAAAAAGCAGCTAGAAATATCAGTATCCATTCACGCCGTCTATGGTGTGATTTTTTCTGATCTTGTGGTTCAGGTAAGTCTGTCGTCATACCCCAGTCCGTTAGGAATATTATCATTCAGAAGCTGATTCTATTGAATGCATCGCCACAAAACAAGCGTGATAGTGATTTTCACCCGTTTTATTATAAATATCGGGGCTTTGTCGTTTAGAGGTGGGATGTTTAAAACAAAAACAGGCACTCGCTTATTTAAGCTAAGTGCCTGTTTTTATTCTGGAGCCACCCGCCGGAATCGAACCGGCGACCTGATCATTACGAGTGAACTGCTCTACCAACTGAGCTAGGGCGGCACTATCGAACCAGAATTTCTAAATCAAATTCAGTTTTTAACTCAGTTTTTGCAATCCTTGAAAGGTTGTAACTATTTAGAATTGCGTGGCTGAGCTTGGGGATTATGACGATATTTAATCTGACTGTCAATGCTCCTTCTATCCTCAAACTGAGCAATCATTTGCCTTTCCGGGTCGTTCAAAAGAGGAACCTCAATAATTCAGTTTTCTAGCTTTTGTTCAACTTTCAATCTCTTTTTATCGGTGAGATAAATTTACCTTCTTTTCTCAGTAAATACCTTAAATAACACAAATTAAAATCAGAAAATTGATTGACTTTAACGATTGAAAATTATAAACTTCACATCTTAGAATGCACTTTGTCTCTTTAATGATTTTTTAGTCTCGTCTACGGGAACCATATATTGAGCTAATGACAGATAAAATCTTACAAAATTGGCTTTATCAGCAGTGTCAGATCCTCCCCGGATCACGTCGTGCCGTACTGTTGACTGGTCCTCCTGATGAGGGTCCCTACAGCCGCGCTTTTTTCTGGCCGGACGGGCAGAGCAATATCCCCACTCTTAAACGTCTGGTTGATGCGGTATTACGCAGCAAACAATCGGTCATAAAAACCAGAAATAACACAACGGAAACCACCGGAGAGCCTTTGGATGCCATGGCCTGCCCGGTATTTTTGCAAGAGAAATTGATCGGGATTGTCGCTATTGAGATGACCACCCGCTCTAAACCGATGCAACAGGCGGCTATTCAGCAAGTTCAGATCGGGATCAAATGGCTTGAGACAATGATCCAGATGAATTCCTCAACAAGTAAAGAACAGTTGGTGACATTGATTGATCTGTTGGCTGCCGGTCTGGAGCACGAAAACTTTCAGGTCGCCCTCAGCCATGTCGCAACTGAACTGGCAGAGCGTTTTTCCTGCCAACGGGTCAGTATCGGCTTTCTGCGCTATAACCGAATGCGTGTTGAAGCACTATCGCATAGCAATCAGATCGATCGACAATCCAACCTGGTAAGCGCCATCCGTAAAACAATGACTGAATCAGCCGATCAGGGAACCAGCGTGGTTTATCCGGCAGAAAATGATGATGCCATTCAGGTCACCCATTTTCACGAACAATTGGTGAAGCAGCAGGAAGGGGTAACAATTTGTACCGTTCCATTGATCAAAGATGCGACTGTGATTGGAGCACTGTTGCTGGAACGGCGAATGGAAACACCTTTTACTCGGGAAATTATTGAACAGTGTGAACAAATCGGCCTGCTGCTTGGGCCGGTACTTGAGACCAGAAGGCGGGATGAACGTTTTATCGGTTTTAAAATATTAGATTCCTTCCGCGCTGGGTTCGGCAAGCTGTTTGGTCCAAAACACCTCACCCTTAAAGTGGCAACGGGTTTATCTGTCATCGTGGTGCTCTGGTTATCGCTGGCTAACGGGCAGTTCCGCATCTCAACCGATTCTGTCCTTGAGTCGAGTGTCTGCCGCGTTGTTGTCGCCCCTCAGGAAGGCTATATCGCAGCGGCTCATGCGCGTGCCGGTGACCTGGTCAAAGAGGGTGATCTGTTGGCGACTCTCGATGATAAAGAACTGCGCCAGGAACGGCGTAAATGGCTGAGTCAGCGAGACCAGCTGGTCAAAGAATATCGCAAGGCACTCGCCAGTTCTGATCGTGCCGAAGTTGCCATACTTAACGCAAAACGGTTACAGGCCGAAGCGCAATTGAACCTAGTTGAGCAGCAGTTGGATCGTACCAGCTTGCTCGCCCCATTTTCCGGGCTGGTGGTAAAAGGTGATCTCAGTCAGTCCCTCGGATCACCGGTTGAACGTGGTGAGGTTCTCTACGAAGTTGCCCCGACCGATGAGTACAAGGTTGTTTTGAAGGTGGATGATCGTGATATCGGTCTGATCACTGTCGGGCAAGCGGGGAAACTCAGGCTTTCAGGTATTCCTGACCAGTTAATTGAGGTGCAGATTGATCGGGTGACGCCTGTTTCGTCAGTTGAGGAGGGGCGTAACTATTTCCGTGTTGAAGCGTTGATGGCAAGTCCTTCAGATCTGCTCCGTCCGGGGATGGAGGGGGTCACCCGGATTGAAATAGGTGAGGAAAAAATTCTCTGGATCTGGACCCGTCGGATGGTTGAATGGTTGCGTATATTTACCTGGAGTTGGTTACCTTAATCTTATGAGTGAATCTATTTTCAGCACATATTGGTATCGCGTGTCCAGTCTTCGACCCGCGTTGCGTGACTCTGCTCAAGTCACCCGCCATATTTATCGGGGACAGGCTTGGTATGTGGTTAGAAATGTTTTGACTGGTCGTAACCATCGCTTTAATACCTCTGCTTATGCCCTGATTGGACATATGGATGGGCAGAAATCTGTTCAGCAACTTTGGGATACTGCTGGAATAACCTCGGCAGAGCAGGTTCCGACTCAGGATGAAGTGATCCGCCTGCTCGGTCAACTGCATGAAGCCGATCTGATTCAGAGCGATATTCTCCCCAGTACCGTTGAACTGTTCAATCAGGTACGGGGACAGCAGAATCGCACCTTGAAGAAACAGATTAGCAACCCGTTCTCGCTGAAATTTCCACTCTGGGATCCTGAGCGTTTCCTGGAGCGCTGGGAACCCCTGATTTCGCGAATACTGACCCGCAATGTTTTTATCCTCTGGTTGCTGGTTGTCCTCTCCGCCCTGGTTATGGCGGTGTTGCATTGGCCGGAATTGACAGGTCGGTTGTCTGATCAACTCTTTTCACCAAAAAATCTACTGTTGCTCTGGCTGGTTTATCCTGTGGTGAAAATTTTCCATGAGCTCGGCCATGCCTTTGCGGTGAAAAAATGGGGTGGAGAGGTGCATGAAATGGGGATCATCCTGTTGGCCCTCACTCCCATCCCCTACGTAGAAGCATCTTCTTCGATCTCTTTTTCTGATAAGAAACAGCGCATCGCAGTGGCCGCCATGGGGATGATTGTTGAGCTGTTGTTGGCATCCTTGGCGCTGTTCGTCTGGTTGAATGTCGAGCCCGGCCTGATCAGTGCTCTTGCCTACAATGTGATGTTGATCGGTGGAGTTTCGACGGTTTTGTTCAACGGTAATCCGTTGCTGCGTTACGACGGTTATTACATGCTTGCGGATCTTGTTGAAATCCCCAATCTGGGCCAACGTTCTACCCGTTACCTTGGTTACCTGCTACAGAAATATGTTTTCGGCTTTGCTGATGCTGTTTCTCCCGTGACCGCTCCAGGGGAAAAACGCTGGTTTGTCATCTACGGCCCGATTTCATTCGTCTACCGGATGCTGATTATGGTTGGACTGATCCTGCTGGTCAGCAGCCGTTTCTTTACCATCGGAATTTTGATCGCTATCTGGGGTGCCATCAGCTTGCTGGTGTTGCCTGCAGTTCGCACCCTCAGTAATTTTTTCAGTAGTCCGGTTGCCCGGAATAAACGCCCCCGTGTAATAGCTGTTGCCGCTAGTTTTATCCTGGGGATTGTCCTGCTGCTGTTTATTTTCCCGATGCCCCTCTGGACAACGACACAGGGGGTGGTCTGGTTGCCGGAACAGTCAGCCATTCGTGCTGGAATCGATTGTGAAGTGGCCGAAGTTCTGGCTCCGGTTGAACAGCCTGTCGATCAGGGAGCACCTTTAATTCGGGGAATCGATCCCTTTTTGCAAGCAGAAATTGAGGTTCTAGAAGCTCATCTGCAGGAGCTCTATGCCACTTATAATGCTCAGCCGCTCAATGAACGGGTCAAGCGGAAGATGATTCTGGATGAGATTGAGTTGCTTAAGGGGGATTTAAAACAGGGTCAGGATGATCTGGAAAAATTACTGGTGCGCAGCCCGAGCAAGGGGAACTTTATTCTGGTTGCTGCGCAAAGCTTACCCGGACGCTTCATCCATCAGGGAGATCTGCTTGGCTATATCGTTGCTGAACATCGACCCACCGTGCGAGCTGTCGTCCGTCAGGCTGATATTGGTCTGGTGCGGGAGCGAATCACCGGTGTGAAACTCCGGCTGGCCGAACAGATGGGAGATTCTTTAGCGGCAACGATTGAGCGGATTGTCCCGGCAGCTGATATTCAATTGCCAACGGCCGCGTTGGGAACCACCGGGGGTGGAAACATTCAGGTTGATCCTACCGATCCAGAGGGTTTGCGCGCCATGGATACAATTTTTCAACTTGATATCAGTTTACCGGAGCAGATTGCTAATCCGCACATCGGTGGCCGGGTCTATGTCAAATTTGAGCACGGAACCATGCCGTTAGCGATGCAATGGTATCGCAGCCTGAGACAGCTATTTTTGAGAAAATATTATGTTTGATGGCGTAGCAAAAAGTCCGCCCTACGGCGTTGCAGCTGTTTTTCAAGACCTCGACATACAAATGTATGCCTTCATCCTTGAAAAGACACTACGCCTTGTAGGACGAAAGTTTTGCTTAGCCATCTTATGTTGTTCATATTTATTTTTCCGAGGCCATCATGTTTAGTTCCTCACTGGCAGCAGAAACAGGGGCGATGCGCCCTGGATTGATTTCCGGACATTATCCTGAACGGGGTGATCAGGAAGCGGGTCTGATTGATCGCTCTTTCAGTGCACTGCAGGGAACCTTGGCACGGCTCAGTATCGATCGGCAAAGTAGTCTGCAAAAGATCGCTGCGGCCATCAATAGAGAAGGAAAAACTCTCCTTGATCTGGATCAGGAACAATTGGATCAGCTGTTACTGCAATTACGCCGCAACTTGCGCAGTCAGGGTTTAACTGATCAGCTCTGCATTCACTCTTTTGCCCTGATTCGTGAGCTGGCAAGCCGAACCCTGCAACAGCGCCATTACGATGTGCAGCTGATCGGTGGTTGGGTGATGTTACACGGTCAACTGGCAGAGATGGAAACCGGGGAGGGGAAAACTCTCGCGGCAACTCTTGCAGCAGCAACCGCTGCCCTGGCCGGGATTCCGGTGCATGTTATCACCGTCAATGAATATCTGGTGAAACGGGATGCGGCGTCGATGGGGCCGCTCTATCGTGCCCTGGGTTTGACCGTCGGGGCGGTGACCAATGAGATGCCGCCGGAACAACGGCGCGAAGGCTATGCCTGTGATATCACTTACTGTTCCAACAAGCAGGTCGCATTTGATTACCTGCGCGACCGGTTGCTTCTCGGCAATGAGCGCAGTCAACTGCGCCTGCAACTTGAATCAGCCTACACCGACAATAACCGGATCGGTCAGTTTCTGCTGCGGGGGCTCTGTTTCGCTATTGTTGATGAAGCTGACAGTGTGTTGATCGATGAAGCCCGCACTCCGCTGATTCTGACCCGCAACGTCGATTCCTCTGCAGAGCATATAGTTTACCGGCAAGCACTGGAATTAGCTCGTCAACTGGAACGGAACGGCGATTTCTTTATCGATACCGTGAACCGCGCCATCCAGCTCAGTTTAGCCGGGCAACAAAAACTGGAAGAACTTACAACCGGCCATGACGGAATCTTGGGATCTGCCCGGCAACGTGAAGAATTGGTTGGACAGGGACTACACGCTTTACATCTGCTGCAGCGGGATCGTGATTATCTGGTTGATGAAGATAAGGTTTTGATTGTCGATGCCAATACCGGCCGGATTCTGGCTGATCGCTCCTGGGAACGGGGCTTGCATCAGATGGTTGAAGAGAAGGAGAGCTGCCCATTGACCGATGCCCGCGAACAATTGGGCCGGTTGACTTATCAGCGCTTTTTCCGTCGTTATTTGCGCCTTGGAGGAATGACCGGTACCGCCCGTGAAGTCAGTTCTGAGCTCTGGTCGATCTACTCCTTGCGGGTACAGCGGATTCCGTTACACCGCGCCAGCCAGAGGGAAAAGATTGCTCCACAAATTTATCCGCAAGCCGAGAATAAATGGTCTGCAGTGATTGCAGCAGTGCAAAAGATGCGCAACTTGGGACGACCTGTGCTCATTGGCACCGGTTCTGTGGCCGAATCAGAACTATTGAGTCAAAAACTTTTGGCAACGGCAATTTCCCATCGGGTTCTCAATGCCCGACAGGATCAGGAAGAAGCTGAAATTGTCGCTCTGGCAGGGCATCGCGGGCAGATCACTGTTGCCACCAATATGGCCGGACGCGGAACCGATATCCCGCTGGAAGATGGCGTTGCTGCCTTGGGTGGATTGCATGTTATTTCCACCTGTCGCAACGAAGCCAAGCGGATCGACCGGCAACTGTTCGGTCGTTGTGCCCGGCAGGGAGATCCCGGCAGTTATCAGGCGATTCTGTCTTTAAATGATGACCCGATAGAACAGAACAGTCAAAATTTTATTCTGAATATCTTAAGTCGCTACGCCGGTAGAAAAAATCCATTTCATCAACAGATCAATTTATCGATGATGAGAACGGCGCAGAAGAAGACAGAAAACCGGCACCGCGAAGCACGCCGCAGTCTGTTGCAGCAAGATCGGCAGATCAGCCGGACTCTCGCTTTTAGCGGCAATATGGAATAGGAACGTTGACACAAAATGAGATCAGAAACTTTTTGCCACAGACACACACGGACAAGTCCTGGACAAATCAAAATCATTTTTTTGGTTAACCCCTAAAAGTACTTGGTCTTGTCCGTCTTTGTCCGTGTGTGTCCGTGGATATTAACCGGTTTTGACATAGATTTGATTTAGAACGAAATAGAAAACCAACAGGAGAAAGTGATCCAATGTTGAACTTGAGAAAAATATCAATTCAGACTCTGACCGCATTTTGTTTGCTGTGTCTAAGCGTCCTTCCGGGTTTGGCGCTTGAGGTGGAATACGATGGCATCATCGAACCACATGTGATCATTGAACTCGGTTCTCCCACTGAAGGGATTGTCGCCAAGGTCAACGTTGATCGTAGCAGCCTGATTAAAAAGGGGCAAACTCTGGTCGAGCTGGAATCATCTGTGGAACGCGCCACAGTCGAAAAATCCTCCGCCATGGCCAAGTTTGATGGAGCAATTGCTCTGCAAAAAGCTCAGCTGGCATTTGCCAAACGGGTGCATGGGCGGGTTAAGCAGGTCAATGCTATTTCGACCCATGACAAGGATCAGGCGGCTACAGACGTTGTGTTGACCGGGTTCCGGCTAAAAAAAGCCCGCGAAGACAGCACGCTGGCCAAGTTGGAACTGAAAAAAGCCAAAGCACTGCTCAATCTCCGGGTGGTTAAAAGTCCAATATCGGGAGTGGTGGTCGATCGTTATGTCTCACCCGGCGAATATGTCAACAGTCAACCGTTATTGCGAGTGGCGCAGATTGATCCGTTACGGGTTGAAGTGATTGTTCCAGCGCAGATGTTCGGCAAAATTACTCCGGACATGACCGCAACCATCGTTCCGGAATTATCGATGTACGAAGAGCAGACCGCGACCGTCAAACTGGTTGATAAAGTTATCGATGCAGCTAGCAGTACTTTTGGGGTCAGGCTTGAATTACCTAATTCCGATTATAAGTTGCCAAGTGGTTTGAGATGTCGGGTACGGTTTGAAATAGATGAAAATGATGATGAAAAGAAACAATAGAAACCAGAACCTTTATCTCGCAAAAAGCTATGGAGCCACCAAGAAAATCATTTTAACGGAGAGACGGAGAGACGCTGAGACCGCAGAGAAGAGTTTTGTTTAAAAACCTAAAAAGATTTTCTCTCCGTCTCTCCTCCTCTGCGTCTCTGCGTTAAAGCAAAGAGAATTCATCCGGGAACATGGATTTGATACGTGTACCCAGATTAACTCGTGAAGGTTATCAGCATGGCCAAAAAACTTGCAAAAAAACTATCAGAAGTCTTCCGTTACGAAGAGCTGGAACCGCGTGTGCTGTTCTCCGCCGATCTTATGCCGGGGCTGGATGCTGATACCGATGCCGTTTACGAACAGGTGTTGTTTGAGGATGTCGCTGGAGCAACTCAGACTGATACGACCAATGCAAGTGACACGGCAGTGCAGGCTGAGGAAATTCGCCACGAGCTGGTTTTTGTCAACGAGAATGTGGCCGATTACGAACAGCTGATTGCTGATCTGCAGGGGGATGACAGCCGGATTTTTGAAGTGGTCGTGCTCGATTCTGATCGTGACGGCGTTGAGCAAGTCAGCGAAATTCTTGCGGAGCGTACAAATCTGTCCGCAATCCATTTTATCACCCACGGCGCCGACGGGCAGATCAACCTCGGCGATAGCTGGTTGAACAGTACAACGCTGTCAGAAAACAGTGCTGAAGTTGCCAGTTGGGGTGAAGCCCTGACTGAAACGGGGGATATCCTTTTTTATGGCTGTAACCTTGCGGAAACGGACGTTGGCCAAGCTCTGACGGAGGGTCTGGCTGAGTTGACCGGTGCCGATGTGACGGCATCCGAAGATCTGACCGGTCACGAAAGCCTTGGCGGCGATTGGGATCTGGAGTACAAATCTGGTGATATAGAAACAGATATTGCTTTAACTGCAAAGATTCAGAGTAGCTGGACAGAAGTATTGGCTGCACCAGTCAACTCGGTGCCAACAGCTCAAACAACCAATGAAGATACAGCTCTGGTGTTTAATGATGCGAACCTGAACAAGATCTCGATCAGCGACGCCGATGCCGGCACCGATCCACTGGAAGTCACCTTGACCGTTAACGATGGCATCCTGACCTTGTCCGGCACCACTGGACTTACCTTCATAGCCGGAAGTAATGGTAGTGCCACAATGACTTATACTGGCACGCTGTCGGATATTAATACTGCGTTGGATGGTTTGATCTTCACCCCAAATGCGGACTTTAACGGCTCGGCGTCATTGCAGATCACCACTCACGATGATACGACGTTGCTGGCTTCCTATTCATTTGATGATACGGGCGCCCTTGGGGCCGATGATGGTCCCGGTATCTCCTATGACGGCACAGCAACAGGGGCTACATCTGTAAATGACGCAACAAGAGGCGATGTTCTCAGTCTAGATGGAACTAGCCATGTCGAGATACCCGGATTCTTCGATGAACCGGTTGATGTGACACTTGCCGCATGGGTCAATTTAACTGCATACGACGACAATGGTACTGATATTATTTCGCTGGGAGATAATCTTATTCTGCGCTATGAGGTCTGGAACAATAGTCTGAATGGAATCTACTACGATGGCGCAACCTGGAATCAAATAACATTCCTAACAACGACCAATCTTGCTGGTGATGGTTGGCATCATGTCGCTTATAGTGTTGATGATACCAATAATATACATACGATTTATTTCGATGGTGTAGCAGTAGCCTCTGCTACCACGACTACTTCTATCGCTTACACCAATGGTGCAAATAGCTATATTGGCGCACATGGTGAACTCTCTCCTCAATGGGATTTGATCGGGTTGGTAGACGATGTGCGTATTTATGATCGTGCATTAAGCGCAGCAGAAATTGCCGACATTATGAACACTTCGCCAGGGATGGATTCTGGCACTGTGGCGATTACTGTTATTGCCGTCAATGATGCGCCGGTCAACAGCGTGCCCGGAAACCAAACCACAGCAGAAAATACAACCCTGGAATTTTCAACAACGAATGGAAATGTCATCATCATCAGCGACCCAGATGCCGATGGTGAAGAAGTCAAGGTGACTCTGACGGTCACGAATGGCACGCTTACTCTTCCCTCCGGGCCGAGTGACGAAACGCTTGAAAACACAATAGTCACAGGCACTCAAAATTATTCCGACATTGCCGTTGCGGCCGACGGTAGTTTCGTAGTCACCTGGACCGATTCAGCCCTGGATGAAGATGCCGCCGGGATTTTTATGCAGAGATTCGCGGCTGATGGCACGGCGATAGGCAGCGAAACACAGGTTAATACATATACAACCGGCTCGCAGGAATATTCTGCTGTTGCCATGGACGACGCCGGGAACTTTGTCGTTACCTGGGAGAGCTTTGG
>JASJGT010000213.1:0-9872 GCA_033791405.1 Desulfuromusa sp. | reverse complement strand
GATGCCGGGCAGGTTGTTGGGCTGTGGGGCCCAAATGGCGCAGGGAAAACGACTTCGTTTTACATGGTTGTTGGGTTGGTTCAACCCGACAGTGGCCAGGTTTTTATGGATGACGAAGAATTAACCGGGCTTCCTATGTGTGATCGGGCGCTATCAGGGATTTCTTATCTCCCGCAAGAAGCGTCAGTTTTTCGGAAATTAACTGTAGAAGAGAACTTGCTGGCGATCCTTGAGACGCTTGACTTGAATAAATCAGAGCGACTGGAGCGTAAGGATGATCTGCTCGAACAGTTCCGACTGACACACGTCGCCAAAACCTACGGTTATGCTTTGTCTGGAGGGGAGAGACGACGTACCGAAATAGCCAGATCTCTCGTACTTGATCCGGGTTTCATTTTACTGGATGAACCATTTGCCGGAATTGACCCGATTGCCGTAAATGATATTCAGAATATCATATTGAACCTTAAAGAGAAGGGGATAGGTATCCTCGTCTCTGATCATAATGTTCGTGAAACACTCGGCGTATGCGATCGAGCATATATCCTGAACCAGGGAAAACTGCTAGAATTTGGAACTCCAGAGGAAATTGCAGCAAGTTCAGTTGCCCGGGAAATTTACTTGGGAGAAAAATTCAAACTTTAATATTACCGGGTGGATGTTTTTTGACATCTTCTTTTAACCCACGACTTTTTTGGTGAAACAATAACTTATGGCTCTTGATCTTCGACTACAGGTTAAACTCAGTCAACAACTGGTGATGACTCCCCAGCTGCAACAGGCAATCAAATTGCTGCAACTGTCGCGGATGGAGTTGGTTGATGTTGTGACTGAAGAATTAGCTGAAAACCCGTTGCTTGAAGAGGGAGCCGAAACAAAAGAGGAACATGATGAAGGAGCTGCTAACCTTGAGGGGGAAGCTGTTAATTCAGCAGAGGTTGCTCCTGAGCAGGAAGTTAAGGCTGAATCAGAGGGAATGGACGATATCGACTGGCAGACCTATCTTGAAGGTTACAGTCTTAACAGCAACGATACCCGAAATAGTTATGAGGATCGTGAGGATCGACCTTCTTTTGAAAGTTTGCTGACGCAACAGGAGAGTCTGAAGGATCACCTGATGTGGCAGCTTAGCCTTTCTACCTTTACAGATGCTGAACGGCTTGCTGCTGCTGAAATTATTGGCAATCTGGATGATGTCGGCTACCTGCATGCCAGTCTTGAGGAAATGGCAGAAACATCAGGACGGGAGCTTGAAGTGTTTGAATCAGCCTTCAAGCGGCTTCAGCAGTTTGATCCAGCCGGTGTTGCATGTCGAAATCTTCAGGAATGTTTACTCTTACAACTGGAACGGGTGGCATTATCCGATTCTTTGGCTGCGACCATTTTACGTGATTTTATTGTTGAATTAGAAGGTCGTAAATATCCGATCATCGCTAAAACGCTAAAAGTTTCTCTGGATGATGTGCTGAATGCTGCTAAGTTGATCTCTGGTTTAGATCCACGACCCGGAAGGGCATATAACGAAGAGGATGTTCATTATATTTCTCCCGATATTTTTGTCCATAAGGTCGGTGATGAATATGTTGTGACCCAAAATGATGATGGCCTACCAAATTTACGTATTAATTCTTTTTACCGTAACGCCTTAACTGATTCAAAAGCAGTTGATAAGAAGGCCGGGGAGTACATTCAGGAGAAAATGCGCAGTGCGGTTTGGTTGATCAAAAGTATCCACCAGCGCCAGCGCACTATCTATAAAGTCACTAAAAGCATCGTTAAATTTCAGCGTGACTTTTTTGACCATGGGATTGAGCATCTGAGGCCTCTGGTGCTTCGTGATGTTGCTGACGATATTGAAATGCATGAATCGACAGTGAGTCGGGTGACAACAAATAAATATGTACAGACCCCACAAGGGCTGTTTGAATTAAAATATTTCTTTAACAGCGGAATTAATACTGGGGATGGTGAGGCCATCGCTTCGGAAAGTGTGAAGAGTCGGATCAAAGAAATTATTGCTGAAGAAAACCCTAAAAAGCCTTATTCAGATCAGAAAATAGTTGCCATTCTGGATGAGTTGGATATTAATATCGCTCGCCGGACAGTTACCAAGTATCGAGAAATGCTTGGTCTTGGCTCGTCAACTGAGCGGAAAAGACTATTTTGATGGCTTGGTTATCCGTCTGATATTCCAATTTGGTTTTTCTCCATGGGAAAGATATGTCTCATGGTTGATTTTACGTTATAATTGAACTAATCCAGGTTTCATGCCGGAGCCTGTTGAAGCAAGGAGGTTGCTCTATGCAAATTGCCGTTACCTTCCGTCACATGGAAAGCAGTGATGCCATTCGCAGCTATGTGGAAGAAAAACTTGCCCGGGTTAAAAAGTACATCGATGAGCCAATTGATGCCCAGGTGGTTTTATCGGTGCAGAAAAAAATAAACAATCGAGCCGAAGTTACCATGGTCGCTAAAGGGCTGACCATGAAGAGCACAGAGACCAAGGAAGATATGTATGCTGCTATCGATTTGATGGTTGATAAAATCGAACGGCAGTTGAAGCGCTATAAAGATAAACTGAAGAAACATAAGGGTGATACTGGAATTCAACGACGGTTGGAAAAAACCGTTTATGCTGCGTCGAGTGTTGATGAAGGAAATCCCGAGCCTGAAATTATCCGCAGCCACTCCTTTTCTGTTAAACCGATGTCAGTGGAAGAGGCGGTAATGCAGATGGATCTTCTGAACAAAGAGTTTCTTGCTTTTACCGATGATAACTCTGCAGAGATGAATGTTGTTTATCGACGTAAAGATGGAAATTATGGCTTAATTGTCCCTCAGGGGAGTTAATATTTGCGAAACGGGTCTTTTTCTTGATATAGATAAAGACCCGTATTTTTATTGCTGACCTTATAAGATTGTGATTATGAAAATATCTGAATTACTGGATCCAAAGGCTATTGTTGCTGATTTGCAAGCTAAAGATAAAAGTACAGCTCTTGCAGAGTTGACAGATTCTTTAATTTCCTGTGAGTCCTCCCTTGATCGAGATGATGTTATTGCTGTTTTACAAGAGCGCGAAAAACTTGGCAGTACCGGAATTGGTGATGGTGTCGCTATCCCCCACGGTAAATTAGCGGGAATACCTGAGTTGAAGTTGGTTTTTGGGCGGAGTCATTCTGGGGTTGATTTTGAATCGATGGATGGGCAGCCGGCTTACCTGTTTTTCTTATTGATTGCCCCCGAGGAATCTGTTGGTGTGCACCTGAAGACTTTGGCTAGAATTTCCAAGTTATTAAAAGATGTTTCTGTCCGAAAAAAACTAATGGATGCTCCTGACCAGCAGGCTATTTACCAGGTCATTCTTGATCAGGAGGGGCAAGCCTGATTTCATGGAATTTCCTCCTAGCTCTATGACTGATCGAGTTCTGAAACTATGCCGAAACTTACTATTCAGGAAATCCTTGACGAAAAAGAATCTGGACTCGATTTAGAACTGTTGTCCGGTGCCGGGGGATTGTCCAACACTATTTCAGTTCCAAGGATTCAAAAACCCGGACTTGCTCTGGCTGGATATACAGATAGTTTGCATCCCGATCGAGTGCAAATTATTGGCTCTACGGAGTTGAAATTTTTGCAAACCATGCCTCGGGATGAAGCAATTGAAAAGGTTCAGGGGCTCTGTCGCACGAATCTTTCCTGTCTGATCATTACTAAAAACCAAGATCCCCCTGATTACCTCATTGAATTTACTGAAGCAGGAAATACACCTCTGCTGAGAACCAAGCATCTCAGTTCTAATTTTATTGCCCTCCTGACCCGTTTTTTAGAAGAACGTCTGCTGCCGACTTCAACCCTGCATGGGGTGTTGATGGATGTGCTCGGTATCGGGGTTCTGATACAGGGGAAGAGTGGAGTTGGCAAAAGTGAGTGTGCCCTTGAACTTATTCTGCGTGGTTATCGTCTGGTTGCTGATGATATCATCAAAGTGCGTTTTAAGCTCCCTTCAGTCATTTTTGGCGAAGGAATGGACTTGCTCCACTACCACATGGAAATACGTGGTTTGGGTATTCTCAACATAAAGCACCTTTTTGGTGTGGCTGCAATCCGTGAACGCAAAAAAATTGATCTGATTGTTGAACTGGTGCCATGGGAAGATGGTAAAGAATATGATCGCTTGGGACTAGAAGAGAAAACGTTTAATATCCACGGGGTTGACTTGCCAATTGTCCGAATACCAGTCGCCCCGGGGCGAAATATCAGTACTATTGTTGAGGTTGCAGCGCGGAATCAACTGCTGAAAGAGATGGGTTATCATAGCGCTCGTGAGTTTCAAGACCTTCTGGAAAAGCGTATGGCTGAAGCGGCCCATTTGCATTCTCATACGATTATTGGAGATAATTTGGAATGAGCCGACGCTTACTGATCATTACTGGACTGTCCGGCTCTGGAAAAAGTACCGCTGCCAGGGTTCTGGAGGATCAAGGCTTTTTCGTAGTTGATAATCTGCCTTTGGTGATGTTGCCGGATTTTATGCAGCGTGCTCGAGTGGGACTCAATCCAAATGCGGATGTTGCCGTTGTTATTGACGTGCGCAATCGCGGGTTTTTAAGCGATTATGATAAGACCTTTGAGCAATTAAAGCAGGATGGGTACAAGCTCGATATTTTGTTTTTTGAAGCAGTAGATGCGGTGTTGCAACGACGCTACTCTGAAACTCGACGGTTACATCCTCTAGCAGCGGTTGACACTGTTCAAATTGGGATAGAAAAGGAACGTCAGCAATTAAGACAGTTGCGAGAGAGGGCGACAAAGGTCGTTGACAGCAGTACTTTAAATTCGCGACAACTACGTGAACTAATGCTCGATTTTCTTGGCGACGAACACGAATCTTTACTTATCGTGAATTTGGAATCATTTGGCTACCGCTATGGTTTGCCGCCAGCTTCTGATCTGGTATTTGATGTCCGTTTTTTGCCCAACCCGCACTATATTGAAGAATTACGACCGTTGACCGGTTTGGATCCTAAATTGCGAGAATTCGTTCTTTCTCAACAGGCTTGCCGCGACTTTCGTCACCACCTTGACCACTTGTTGGGTTTTTTATTGCCCCACTATCGTACTGAAGGGAAGAGTTACTTGACTGTTGCTATTGGTTGTACTGGAGGGAGGCATCGGAGTGTTTCAATTGTTGAAGACCTATTCCATAGTTTTCCCGAAGCAGGCGTTATCCTCCGGAGTAACCATCGTGATATTGATAAGGGTTAGCTGATGATTGGGATTGTTGTCGTGACTCATGCTGGTTTAGCTGATGAATTTCTCCAGGCCGCAGAGTTGATACTCGGTCCACTCAATGCGGTTGAGGCAGTCAGTATAAATCGTGAAATGTCGGTTGATATTGCCAAGAATGCACTGCAACAAGCTGTGAATCTGGTTGGGAAAGATGGTGATGGAACGTTAATTTTGACCGATTTGTTTGGCGGTACCCCGACCAACATCAGTGCTGAATTTCTTCAGGGTGGGTTGGTTGAAATCCTTACTGGAGTTAACTTGCCAATGTTAATCAAAGGTGCTGGTGCTCGTGCCAACCAAAATCTGGATGGACTAACTGCACTGCTTAAGGATTATGCTAAAAATGCAATTATGCGTCCTTCTGAACTGCTACGTTCTGCTGGGTATAGTGATGTGTTGGAGAATTGATGGCTCTTGTTCTTACCCGCATTGATAATCGCTTAATTCATGGCCAGATTCTGGAGTCTTGGGTTCCTTTTGTTCAAGCCGATTGTATTGTGGTCGCCAATGATGAGATTGCCGGGAATCAGTTGCAGAAATTGATGATGCAGGCTTCTGTTCCTAGTCGGATACGGGTTGAAATCGGTACTGTTGCAGAGGCGATTGCCTTGGCGAATTCGACTCAACTCAATCACCGTAGGGTTCTCCTGCTGTTTGGTACAACTTCCGATGCTGTACGTGCTTATCATGGTGGATTGATTTATAACCGACTGAACCTTGGTAATTTACAAGCGAATAAAGGTAAGGCTCGGCTTAGCTGCACCTTATTTCTTGATCCGGCTGATCTGGATGACCTGACTCTCCTTGATCAGGCTGGGGTCAAGATTACCGCCCGCTGTATCCCCGCTGATGGTGAGCGTCCCTGGCGAAAATTAATTCCTGCCTTTAAGGGGGAAGAATAATGGTTGTCAGCTTGTTCCTCGGAGCTCTGGTCTCTCTGGTCTGTGGATTGGATCGTGTAGCGATTCTGCAGATCATGATTTCAAGACCTATTGTCGCAGCTCCTTTGGTTGCTCTAATCCTGGGTGAACCACAGATTGGATTGCAGATCGGGGTGATGGTCGAGTTGTTGTGGCTGGCTAGATTACCCGTTGGTGCGGCGGTTCCGCCGGACGATACTCAGGTAGCAATTGCCAGTAGTGTTCTGGCGATCATTTTGGGTCGAACATTAAATGCTTCAGGGGTTGAGTTGCTGTTGCTTTGTTTGTTGATTGCTATTCCGCTGGGTAAGGTTGGGCAATATTTTGATCATTACGCCAGACAATACAACGTGCGGCTGATAAAACAGGTTGATTCGGCACTCGACCGAGGCTCCTTGCGGCTAGCTGAATTACAGCATTTGCGTGGGTTGACCAGCTTTTCTTTAGCTGCAATAGGGACTTATACAATTATCCTGCTGGGTGGATTATTAATCATTCCCTTTCTTTGGCCCCTTCTTCAACAATCATTGAGCTATTCATCGGCCTGGGTGCAGTTGGCTTTGCCACTGGTTGGAATTGCCGTCATTCTGGGGACGATTAATGTCAGTAGGGCGATTACTTTGTTTTGTGCATCTTTTTGTATGTCCTTTCTCTTGATGTGGTTGGTGTAACGATGGCCATTTCAAGGATGACCCGTTTGCACATCTGGTTTCGATTACTGTTGCTACAGGCAAGCTGGAATTTTGAAAGGTTGCAGGGGATTGGTTTTTTCTATTCTCTGTTGCCCGGCTTGAGGAAGCTCTACGATAAAGAAAAATTACCGGATGTCAGCCGCAAATATGTTGGTTATTTTAATACCCATGTTTATCTAGCTCCCATGGTTGCCGGTGCTGTTTTAAAATTGGAAGAAGAACGAGCTTCCGGGGTTGCAGATCAGACCCTTGAAGTTGAAAATTTTAAAGAGATGGTTGCAGCACCCTATGCGGCTATCGGTGATGCTCTGTTTTGGGGTGGCTTGCGTCCTTTAGCAGCAGGAGTTGCGCTATTCTTTGCAGTTAAGGGGATTCTCTGGGCTCCGCTTATTTTTATCCTGATTTATAATATCGTGCCGACTTGGTTCAGAACAGTATTTTTTGTGAGTGGTTATCGCCAAGGGATGCAGTCAGTGGAGTTCATACAGCGACACAGATTGCCAGACTGGGCTATTCATACCAAGGAGACTGCAGTTGTTGTCCTTGGTGGGCTGAGTGCATTTATGGTTTTTTCGCAGCTGACCCAACATCAATTGCCGAGTTGGCTGGGAATGTTAACTCTGATACCAATGGTTTTATTGGGGCTTGTGGCACGTAAGGGATTGTCAACGCTGTTGCTGGTTTTTATAACTGTTGTCAGTATTTTTCTCATCGGATTATTCTGGGCTGACGTGGTTAGTTTGATCTCTTTATGAGGGGCAAAAGGAAATATGCAAAACCGTAATTTTAAAATAGTAAATCGTCTGGGTTTGCATGCCAGAGCGGCTGCACAGTTTGTACAGATAGCCAATAAGTTCAGCTCTGAAGTCAATTTGATCAAAGATGATATTGAAGTCAATGGGAAGAGTATCATGGGAATATTACTTCTTGCGGCACCACAGGGGACAGATATTGCGGTGACTGTGGATGGTGAAGACGAAGATCAAGCGATGGATGTTATCGCAGAATTAATCGAGGATGGTTTTGGGGAAGATTAAAGTCGCAGAAGACACTTATCTTGTTGGTATCGGGGTTTCACCGGGGATTGGCATCGGGGAGGTCAGCCTGTTTGATCAGCGACCCCTGGTTAATCAAGCCTTAATCGAGACGACAGAAGTTGATGCCGAATTTCTGCGTTTTCAACAGGCTGTTGAGCGCGCCCGAGAACAACTGGAAAAGATTAAACATGCGGTTTCCAGACAACCGCATCTGCGTGAACATCTGTATATTCTTGATACCCATCTCCTCATTCTTGAAGATGAAATGTTGTTGGGTGGCACTGAAAAAGCGATTCGTGCACAGATGAATGCTGAGGGAGCCTTGACGCAGGTTCTTGAGCAACTCCGAGCACTGTTTGATAATATTGAGGATGAATACCTACGGGAGAGGCGTTCCGATGTCGATGCCGTTGGCGAGCGGTTGCTACGCATATTGAGTGGTGTCAGCGAGCGCTCTATCAAAAATATCGGCCGTAATTCGCTGGTGGTTGCACATAATCTGTCTCCGACTGAAACGATGCAGATGGACAGGTCTCATATCCTTGGTTTTATCACTGACAAGGGGGGGCGTACATCCCACACCGCAATTCTGGCTCGTTCATTGAATATTCCGGCTGTTGTCGGCCTAGAATCAGTGACATCAATGGTCTTTGACCGCGTTCCGGTTATTATTGACGGTTCTAGCGGAGTGGTCATTCTCAATCCCTCGGAAAAGACTTTTGAAGAGTATCGTGAGCGTCAGCAATCCTACGAGTATCTGGAGCGAGAGCTTGACGATTACCTGGATCTTTCAGCGGTCACCACGGATCAGGTTCATATCGCCTTGCGTGCTAATTTGGAGATAGCCAGTGATGTTGATCAGGCTAAAAAACATGCTGCTGAAGGAATTGGGCTTTACCGGACCGAATTTCTTTATCTTGGCCGAAGTGAGCCACCCGATGAAGAGGAACAATACCAGTCCTATTGTGAAATTCTCCAGCAGGCAGAAGGTGAGCTAGTTACGATCAGAACGCTTGATATCGGGGGTGATAAGTTTGTTCCTGAATTGAACCTGGAGGACGAATCCAATCCCGCCATGGGATTGCGGGCGATCCGATTTTCTCTCTACGAGGAGCGTCTTTTCAGAGTTCAGCTGCGGGCAATATTGCGCGCCTCCAGTTGTGGTCAAGTCCGGATTATGTTCCCGATGATCAGTGGCGTAGCCGAAATTCGAGCCTGTAAAAAATTTCTTTGCGAAATTCAGCTCCAGCTTGATCAGGAGGGGATCGGCTATGATCCTGATCTTGCTATTGGAATCATGATTGAAACACCATCTGCAGTTATGATAGCCCCCTTATTGGCACAGGAGGTTGATTTTTTCTCCATTGGTACCAATGATCTGATTCAATATTTTCTTGCTGTTGATCGTGGGAATGAACATGTCGCTTATCTCTATGACCCGTTGCACCCTGCAATTTTGCGGGCGCTAAAAGCGACCTGTGATGCGGCGAATTCTGCTGGTATTGAAGTTTGTATCTGCGGTGAAATGGCAGGTGAGTCGCTTTACACATTGGTACTGGTTGGTCTAGGGTTACATGAACTCTCCATGAATCCTGCGTGTATTCCTCGAGTTAAACGGGTCTTGCGGCAGATTTCAAAACAAGATGGGGAATTTCTGGTTGATAAATTATTGTCGCTATCGACCAGTCATGAGGTTTCAATAACTATTGAGAACGAAATGCGTAGCAGGTTGCCTGATATCTTTGCGCAACCATTGATATAACGATAAAGCTAAAGACAAAGACAAAGAAAGGGAAAGGAAAGATATAAATGCCGATGACCGATTTTTTATTTACTTCAGAATCCGTGGGAGAAGGACATCCCGACAAAGTTGCTGATCAGATTTCTGATGCTGTTCTTGATGCTATTCTTGACCAGGACCCAAAAGCCCG